>JBKQQE010000635.1:0-4155 GCA_052326245.1 Xanthobacteraceae bacterium
GTTCGAGGGCGCGTAGGCGCAGCACGTTTTCAGGATTGCTTGACCCTTCATTCCGTCATGGCCGGGCTTGTCCCGGCCATCCACGTCTTTCTTGCGGCGATGCTGTTAAGACGTGGATGCCCGGCAGACCTTAGTCCTAGCGATCCGTCGAAGACGGATCGCGCTGGCCGGGCATGACGAGTCTCTGTGACAGCGCCCCCGCCAAATTCCCTGTCGCTTGGATACCCCGGCGGTACTAGATTTGGCCTGCGCGAGGTCCGGAGAACCCGTTAGATGCAGAACTGGGCAGTGATCGCCGTCGCGTTCGGCTATATCGGCCTGCTGTTCGTGGTGGCGAGCTATGGCGACCGGCTGTCCCAGGCGCAGCGCGGCCGCGCCGGCGCGCTGATCTATCCGCTGTCGCTGGCGATCTACTGCACCTCCTGGACCTTCTTCGGCTCGATCGGATTCGCCACCCGCACCGGCATCGAGTTTCTGGCCATCTATGTCGGGCCGGCGCTGATGATCGCGTTCGGCACGCCGCTGCTGCGGCGGGTGATCCATCTCGCCAAGACCTACAACATTACCTCCGTCGCCGACTTCATCGGCGCCCGCTACGGCAAGAGCCAGGCCGTCGCGGCGACCGCGGCGGTGATCGCGATCGTCGGATCGGTGCCCTATATCGCGCTGCAGCTCAAGGCGGTGGCGGCGTCGCTGGAAACCATCATGGGCGACCCGCACACGGTTTCGATCGCGTTCCCGCAGATTCCCGTCATCGGCGACATCGCGCTGGTGGTCACCGCCGCCATGGCGCTGTTTGCCGTGCTGTTCGGCACCCGCCAGGTCGACGCCACCGAGCACCAGCACGGATTGATGCTGGCGGTCGCCGCCGAATCGCTCGTCAAGCTGACGCTGTTCATCGTCGCCGGCGCGTTCGTGACGTTCTGGATGTTCAGCCCCTCCGAGCTGATCGCCCGCGCCCAGCATTCGCCGGAGGCGCTGCGGGCGCTCGACCACACCCCGTCGATCGGCAACTTCCTCACCATGACGGTGCTGTCGTCCTTCGCCATCATGCTGCTGCCGCGCCAGTTCCATGTCAGCGTGGTCGAGAACACCCGGGACACCGAGGTGAGCCGCGCGCGCTGGCTGTTCCCGCTCTATCTGGTGGCGATCAACCTGTTCGTGATTCCGGTGGCGCTGGCCGGACGGACCAGCTTTTCGAGCGGCACCGTCGACAGCGACATGTACCTGCTGGCGCTGCCGATGGCGCACGGCTCCACGTTCGTCAGTCTCGCGGTTTTCGTCGGCGGCCTGTCGGCGTCGACCGCCATGGTGATCGTCGAATGCGTCGCGCTGGCGATCATGGTCTCCAACGACATCGTGGTGCCGCTGGTGCTGCGGCGCAGCCCGCACTGGCGCGACAGCGGCCAGAACTTCGCGGCCTTCCTGCTCAACACCCGGCGCATCGCCATCGTCGCGATCATGCTGCTGGCCTATGTCTATTACCGCTCGCTCGGCAACGCCCAGCTCGCCACCATCGGGCTGCTGTCGTTCGCCGCCATCGCCCAGCTGGCACCGTCGTTTTTCGGCGGCCTGATGTGGCGCCACGCCACCGCACGCGGCGCGCTCGCCGGCATGGTGGTCGGCATCGCGGTGTGGGCCTATACGCTGTTCGTTCCGAGCCTCGCCGAATTCGCGCCGGCGACCACCCAGTGGCTGCAGCACGGCCCGTTCGACATCGCGGCGCTGCGGCCGCAGGCGCTGTTGGGATCGGAGCTGCCGCCGCTGATCCACGGCGTGGTGTGGAGCCTGGCGCTCAACTGCCTGACCTATGTGATGCTGTCGCTGATGCGCAAGCCGTCCTCGATCGAACGCGTCCAGGCGGACCTGTTCGTGCCCGGCGAGCGCGCGCCGATGACGCCGAACTTCCGGCGCTGGCGCACCACCGTGACGGTCCAGGACATCCTCGGCACGGTCGCGCAATATCTCGGCCCCGAGCGCGCCCAGCTGGAATTCGACTCCTTCGCCGCCGCCCAGCGCATGGCGCTGGAGCGCGCCTCCCCGGCCGATTTCCGCCTGCTGCGCCACGCCGAGCACCTGATCGCGTCGTCGATCGGGGCCGCGTCCTCACGCGTCGTCATGTCGCTGCTGCTGCGCAAGCGCACGGTGTCGGCCAAGGCGGCGCTGAAGCTGCTCGACGACGCCCATGCCGCGCTGCATTTCAACCGCGAAATGCTGCAGACCGCGCTCAACCACGTGCGCCAGGGCATCGCGGTGTTCGACGCCGACCTGCAGCTGGTGTGCTGGAACCGGCAGTTCGGCGACCTGCTGCAGCTGCCGCCCTACGTGGTGCAGTACGGCGTGCCGCTGCGCGACATTCTGGAAGCCCTCGGCAGCCCCGACGGCGCGGCCGGCGCAACGACCGACCGCCTGATCGAGACCCGTCTCGCCGCCTACACCACCGAGGGCGCGTCCTATCTGGAGCGGCTTCCCAACCGCAACCTCGTCATCGAGGTGCGCGCCAACCGGATGCCGGGCGGGGCGCTGGTGATCACGTTCTCCGACATCACGCCGAGCGTCGAGGCCGCCGAAGCGCTGGAACGCGCCAACGCCTCGCTGGAAAACCGCGTGCGCGAGCGCACCGAGGAACTGACCCGGCTGAATTCGGAACTGGCGCGCGCCAAGGGCGCGGCCGAGGACGCCAACATCTCGAAAACCCGGTTTCTCGCGGCCGCCAGCCACGACGTGCTGCAGCCGCTGAACGCGGCGCGACTTTATGTCACCAGCCTGGTCGAGCGGCAGAGCGGCGGCGACACTGTCCGCCTCGCCGAGAACATCGACGAATCGCTGGAGGCGATCGAGGACATCCTCGGCGCGCTGCTGGATATCTCGCGCCTCGACGCCGGCGCCATGACCCCCTCGATCTCCAGCTTCCGGGTCGGCGACCTGATGCGATCGCTGGAAATCGAATTCGAGCCGGTCGCCCGCGCCAAGGAGTTGAAACTGACCTTCGTGCCGTCGTCGCTGCCGGTGCAGTCCGACCGCGTGCTGTTGCGACGGCTGCTGCAGAACCTGATCTCGAACGCCATCAAGTACACGCCGCAGGGCCGCGTGCTGGTCGGCTGCCGGCGGCGCGGCCAGATCCTGAGGATGGAGATCTACGACACCGGGCTGGGGATTCCGGAGGCGAAACGCCGCGAGATCTTCAAGGAGTTTCACCGCCTCGACCAGGGCGCCCGGATCGCGCGCGGGCTGGGGCTCGGGCTGTCGATCGTCGAGCGCATCGCGCGGGTGCTCGGTCACGCCGTGGCCATCGATTCCAACCGCGGCGGCGGGTCGCGGTTCACCGTGACGCTGCCGATCGCCGACGCGATCACCTTTACCGCGGCGGTGACCAGCGCCACGCCGCTGTCGCGCGCGCCGATGAGCGGCACCCGTATCGTCTGCATCGACAACGACCCGGCCATTCTCGACGGCATGAAGACGCTATTGGGCGGCTGGGACGCCACCGTGATCGCGGCGCTCGATCCGGCGGCGGCGATCGAGGCGATCGAAGCGGCGGGCGAGCCGGTCACCGGGCTGCTGGTCGACTATCACCTCGATCGCGGCAACGGCATCGCCGCGATCCGGGACATCCGCCGCCGGTTCGGACCGGCGATGCCCGCGATCCTGATCACCGCCGACCGCAGCCCGGCGGTCCGCGCCGCCGCGGCGGAGGAAAAGATCATCGTGCTCAACAAGCCGGTGAAGCCGGCGGCGCTGCGCGCCCTGATCGGGCAGTGGCGCACCCGGCAACTGACGGCGGCCGAATAGAGCATGATCCGGAAAAGTGGATACCGGTTTTCCGAAAAGATCATGCTCAATCAAAAAAGCTAGTGTCCCGGTTCCAACATTCGTATCCCATTGCAGCAGGCTCTTTTACGAATGTTAGAACCGAAGGGACACTAGCAAATATATAGTTCTAGTGCGGCTTTGGATCTGACATTCGCTCTTCCGACTCGCGGAAACGCTCAAGCGAATGTCAGATCCACCGCACTAGCGCGCCGCGCCCACTGGCGATTTCGGCGCTATTTCGGCGCGCCGTCCGACCGCCATTGCGATCCGGAAATCCGCGCCGCGGCGATCACCGCCTGGGTCCGGCTCTCGACGCCGAGCTTCTGCAGGATCGCCGAGACA
>JBKQQE010000636.1:0-23709 GCA_052326245.1 Xanthobacteraceae bacterium
GTCCAGTCCGCAGGGTCGAATCCGATCTTCGCGTCTTCCATCGCCCCGTTGATCTTCGTGAGGCTCTTCACGGCCTCCCTGAAATCGTAAACTTCACCCCTGCTATCCCTTCTTGTGGGGTAATGCCGCCCCTTCTAGTAGAAGACGATATAGCAATTGGTATTTCCGCACTGACAGACCGCCGCAGTCATCTTCTTTCGACACCTGTTGCAAAGTATCGTCCCTCGTTTCATCATATCCCCCCAAAGACCTGGTTGGTCTTCAGGAATTATATTGTGAGGATCACTGGGAGTCAACTTGGAACCATCTCCTTACTACGCCTTTCTCGGCTCCTTGCCCACGTTCCGTGCCGCGTCCTTTACCCACTGTGCCAGGGCCACGCCCCCATCCAACGCAGGGTAAGTGTTTCTTATCCTTTCCCTGAACTCTTCCCCGCCCACCTTAGCCACGATCTCGTCAACCCCTTTCTTGGAAGCTCTTCGATCTCGTCAGAGACATCACCGTCAATCGTGAGGGTAAGTTTCTTTCTCCTTTTTTCTCCTTTGTTCTTTTTTAATACATACAGTACTTCTAATAGTGGTGTCATCTTGAGGTAGGATACGCCTACACAATATTGCTTTCAAGATGATTCGTGTAGCACGGAAGTATGCAGAAATACAGAGAACGTTGGAACACCAGGACATCTGTACTGCGGGTCTTGATGACTATCGGACAGGGGCATCTAACATTCGCATCACTTTGCGCATTCGCTCGGAGAGCTCGCGGCAATACTGAAGCGAATGTCAAATCCACCACACTAGTGCAGCCGGCGCCGCGGCATCGGCGCGGCCTGTTCGGTTTCGCTGAACAGTTCCGCGAGTTTTTCCGTGATCGCGCCGCCGAGCTCCTCGGCGTCGACGATGGTGACGGCGCGGCGATAATAGCGCGTGACGTCGTGGCCGATGCCGATGGCGATCAACTCGACCGGCGAGCGGGTCTCGATTTCCTCGATGACGTGGCGCAGGTGGCGCTCGAGATAGTTTCCCGGATTGACCGACAGCGTCGAGTCGTCGACCGGCGCGCCGTCGGAAATCATCATCAGGATCTTGCGCTGCTCGGAGCGGCCGAGCAGGCGCTTGTGCGCCCAGTCCAGCGCCTCGCCGTCGATGTTCTCCTTCAACAGGCCCTCGCGCATCATCAGGCCGAGATTCTTGCGCGCGCGCCGCCACGGCGCGTCCGCCGCCTTGTAGATGATGTGGCGCAGGTCGTTGAGGCGTCCCGGATTGGCGGGCTTGCCGGCGGCGAGCCAGGCCTCGCGCGACTGTCCGCCCTTCCAGGCCCGGGTCGTGAAGCCGAGGATTTCCACCTTGACGCCGCAGCGCTCCAGCGTCCGCGCCAGGATGTCGGCGCAGGTCGCCGCCACCGTGATCGGCCGGCCGCGCATCGAGCCGGAATTGTCCAACAGCAGCGTCACCACGGTGTCGCGGAAGGTGGCCTGCTTCTCGTGCATGAAGGACAGCGGGTGGAACGGGTCGGTGACGACGCGCGACAGCCGCGCCGGATCGAGCACGCCCTCCTCGAGGTCGAATTCCCACGCCCGGTTCTGCTGCGCCATCAGCTTGCGCTGCAGCCGGTTGGCGAGGCGCGCGACGATGCCCTGCAGATGGGCGAGCTGCTTGTCGAGGTAGCTGCGCAGCCGTTCCAGTTCGTCGTGGTCGCAGAGGTCCTCGGCCGCCACCACCTCGTCGAATTTCGGCGCGAAGGCGTGATATTCCGGTCCGCGCGGCTCGTTGCCGCCGCGGTTGGGCGGCCGCGCGGTCTCGCCGGGCGTATCGTCGTCGCCCATCTCGCCGTCGTCGAAGGCGTCGCTGGAGGAGGCCTGCGCGCTTTCCATCGCGCTCTCGGACAGTTCCTCGCTGCTGGCCTGGGCCTGGTCCGCGCTCATCTCCTGGGCGGCATCGGTGTCGGGCGAGCCGTCGGCGCCGGACTGATCCTTCTCGCCTTCGCGCTGGTCGTCCTGCTGGTCGTCTTCGTCCTGGTCGGCGTTGCGCTCGTCGCCGAGATCGAGAGCGTCCAGCAGATCGTGCACGGCGTCGCCGAAACGCGCCTGGTCCTCGGCAAAGCGATCGAGACGGTCGAGCCGCGGTCCGATCTTGTCCTCGAGCAGCGGCCGCCACAATTCGACGATCCGCCGCCCGGCCGCGGGCGGCGCCTGGCCGGTCAGCCGCTCGCGCACCATCAGCGCCAGCGCATCCGCCAGCGGCGCGTCGGCGCGGTCGGTGATCTCGTCGAACTTGCCGCGATGGAACTGGTCGTCGAGCATGGCGGTGAGGTTCTTGGCGACGCCGGCCATGCGCCTCGATCCCAGCGCCTCGACGCGGGCCTGCTCCACGGCGTCGAACACGCCGCGCGCCTGCGGGTTGGCCGGCATCAGCTTGCGGTGCACCTTGGGGTCGTGACAGGCGAGCCGCAGCGCGATCGAATCGGCATGGCCGCGCACGATCGCGGCATCGCGCTTCGACATCTTGCGCGCCGGCTCGGGCAGCCGCGCCTTGCCGGGAGAGAGCCCCGGCCGCTCGGCCGCGAACGTCACCTCAAGCTCGGGCTGCCGCGCGATCGCGCGCAGGCACGACGTCACCGCGCGCTTGAACGGCTCGGTCGGTGCCTCCTTGGATCCGCCCCTGAACTTGGTGTTCGATGTCATGGTGTTTGCGTCTCGCGCCGCAGCCTCGTCGCCTCAGCTCAGCGCGACATTGACCGCGGATTCCGGCAGTTCGGCGTTGAAGCAGCGCTGGTAGAATTCCGCCACCAGCGGCCGTTCCAGTTCGTCGCACTTGTTGAGGAAGGTGACGCGGAAGGCGAACCCGATATCACCGAAGATTTCCGCGTTCTCCGCCCAGGTGATCACGGTGCGCGGGCTCATCACGGTGGAGAGATCGCCGTTGGAAAAGGCGTTGCGGGTCAGGTCCGCCAGCCGCACCATCTTGTTGACGATGTCGCGGCCCTTGTCGTTGCGGTAGTGCTTGGCCTTCGCCAGCACGATCTCGACTTCCTCGTCATGCGGCAGGTAGTTCAGCGTGGTGACGATCGACCAGCGGTCCATCTGGCCCTGGTTGATCTGCTGGGTGCCGTGATAGAGGCCCGAGGTGTCGCCGAGCCCGATGGTGTTGGCGGTGGCGAACAGCCGGAACGCGGGGTGCGGCTTGATCACCTTGTTCTGATCGAGCAGCGTCAGCCGGCCCGACACTTCGAGCACGCGCTGGATCACGAACATCACGTCGGGGCGGCCGGCGTCGTATTCGTCGAACACCAGCGCGACATTGTGCTGCAGCGCCCAGGGCAGGATGCCGTCACGGAATTCGGTGACCTGCTTGCCGTCGCGGATCACGATCGAATCCTTGCCGACCAGGTCGATGCGGCTGATGTGGCTGTCGAGGTTGACGCGCACGCAGGGCCAGTTCAGCCGCGCGGCGACCTGCTCGATATGAGTCGATTTTCCGGTGCCGTGGTATCCGGTGACCATGACACGGCGGTTCCTGGCGAAGCCGGCAAGAATGGCGAGCGTGGTCGCGCGATCGAAGCGGTAGTCCGGATCGACGTCGGGAACGTGCGGGTCGACCTCGGAATACGCAGGCACTTCGAGGTCGGAGTCGATTCCGAACAGCTGCCGAACCGAGACCTTCATGTCTGGCAGGTGGGTGATCTCGGACGCGGTGGTCATGGCGGCGGCGGTCATAAATCCTCCGTGATTTCGGGGCGCTCCCGAAGCCAGGCACAATCTTGCTGTGTGGGTGCGACGAACCGTACCAGACAGAAGCGACCGGCAGAAGCCCGGCGGGAAACGAAAGTTCGGCTGCGTTATCATACATGTAGGGTTGCGACGCAGGATTGAAAGGCTGCCTTGCGAATCGGGATGGCGATTTCCACCTTTCCATCCAGTTGATTTGCCGTCCTTCCCGATTCGCTCCAGCCGCCGGGGTCTCCTGCGATGTCGATGCTGAATGACCTGCTTGCGCTCCTCGCCGCGCATCCGATCTGGTCGTGCGTGGCGGTATTCGTCGCGGCGCTGCTGGAAGCCGTCCCGGTGCTGGGATCGTTCGTTCCGGGCTCCACCCTGATTCTCGGGGTCGGCGCCACCGCCGCGTTCGGCGGGTTCAGGCTGCCGGCGCTGCTGTTGAGCGCGATCGCCGGCGCGCTGATCGGCGACGGCGCGGCATATTGGGCCGGGCATCGCGCCCAGCGCCAGATTCTGCAGGCCTGGCCGCTGTCCGGCTATCCCCATGTGGTGGCGCGCAGCGAGCGCTTTTTCGCCCGCCACGGCATCCTGGCGGTGTTCTTCGCCCGCTTCGTGCCGCCGATCCGCGCCTTCGTGCCGATCACGGCGGGAGCGCTCGGGATGCCGCCGCAGCGCTTTTTCCCGGTCAATCTGGCGGCCATCCTGCTGTGGGCGCCGCTGCACGTCGTGCCCGGCGCGCTGGCGGCCTGGGCATTGCGCCGCTGGGGCATCGCCGAATGGCATCATCCGATGCTGATCCTGGGATGCGCCACGGTCGTCGCGGTGGTCGGCTGGACCATCTGGCAGCATCTGCGGCCGGCGGTGCCGGCGCTGGCCGATGCCGGCGAACCGCGCTGAGCGCGGCGGCGCCGGTGCGGATCACGCTCTCGCCACCGGCCCGATATAGCGGGCGCGCGGCCTGATCAGGCCGCCCGAGCGCAACTGCTCGCTGGCATGCGCGATCCAGCCCACGGTGCGCGCCATCGCAAACAGCGCCGGTTCGCTTCCCGGCGGCATCCGCAGGCTCTGCGTCAGCACCGCCAGCGCGTAGTCGATGTTGGCGAACTCGCCGGTCGCCTCCAGCACATAGGCCGGAATATCGCGGGTCAGGCGCGGCGACGCGCCGGCGCGTTCCAGCGCCTTCAGCAGCGCGCGGCCGCGCGGGTCGCCATGGCGGTAGACGCCGTGGCCAAATCCCGCGAAGCGTTCTCCCAGCGCCACCCGCTCGCGCACCAGCGCGGCGGCATCGCCCTCGGCCAGCGTCCTCACCCACTGCGCGGCAAGCGCGCCGGCGCCGCCGTGCCGCGGCCCCTTGAGCGCGGCAAGCCCCGCGATGGTCGCATCATAGAGGTTGAGCCCGGTGGAGGCGGCGCAGCGCACCGTGAAGGTCGAGGCGTTGAGTTCGTGATCCGCCAGCAGCACCAGCGTCCTGCGGATCAGATCCGCAGACGCGGCGTCGGCCGGCGCCCAGGCCTGCGCGATCTGCTGGTGCAGCGGCGCCGGCGACGGGTCGCGGTTGAGCATGGTGGCGACCACGAGCCGCAGGATGCGGCCGCCGACCAGCGCGCGGCCGTCGGCGGCGCGGGTGAAGGCGCGCGGGTCGGCACCCGCCGCCAGCGCCAGCACGGCGATGGTGCGGTCGATCGGCGGCGCGCCCGCCGCCGCCGCCGCGATCGCGCGCATCGCCGCCGACTGCAGCGGCATGTTGTCGGGGCGGAACGGATCCACGGTGGCGGCGTCCCACAGCAGCGTCGCGGCGTGCTCCAGCGTGTCGGCCTCGGCGAGCGCGATGCAGTTCACGCCGCGGTAGATCGGGCCCTGTTCGGTGATGGTCGCGACCGCGGTGTCGAGCGCCGGCAGGTCGGCGTCGAAGCTCTTCAGCCCGCGCGGCTCCGGCGAAGGGGTCCGCCGCTCCTTCAGCGCGCGGACGTCCTCGGCGCGGTAGCGTCGGCTGCGCGAATCCTGGCCCGGCTCGGAGCGGATCAGCCCACGGCTGACATAGGCGTAGAGCGTGGCCGGCGAGATCGCCAGTTCCGCGGAGGCCTCCCGGGCGGACAGGTACAGCGAGTCGGATTTTTTCATATTGATTTGCATAATCAAGATTGATCAATTTGTCGAGTGAACCCACCCTTTCCCCATGAAGGAGGTTCCAACGATGAACATGCAGATCCCCAATTCCCCGACCAAGTCCCCGATCGGCCTGGACGGCATGCCGGCGGCGGAAACCGCGCTCAGTCACGTCGACGGCGAGCGCGGCGAACTGGTCATCGCCGGCGAGCGGGTCGGCGACCTGGTCCGCGGCGCGAGCTTCGAGGGCGTGACCGCGCGACTGTGGACGCTCGGCGCCGGCCAGCCGATCGGCGAAGCCGAGGTGCGGGCGGCGCTCGGCGCGGCCCGCGCGCGCGCCCACACCCGGCTGCCGCAGCTGCTCGCCGCCACCGGCGGGCTCTCCATCGTCGACGGCGTCCGCGCCGCGATCGCGGCGCTGCGCAGCGAGCCCGGACTGAGCGACGAGGCGACCATCGTCGGCGCGCTGCCGGTGATCACCGGCGCGCTGATCGCGCGCGGGCACGGCGCGGCGCCGGTGCCGCCCGATCCGACGCTTGGTCATGCCGCGGACACGCTGGCGATGATCCATGGCCGCAGGCCCGACGCGCGCGCCACTGCGGCGCTCGACGCCTATCTGGTGACGGTGTGCGACCACGGCATGAACGCCTCGACCTTCACCACCCGCGTGGTGGCCTCGACCCAGGCCGATCTGTTCGCGGCGGTGACGGCGGGCTATTGCGCGCTCACCGGGCCGCTGCATGGCGGCGCGCCGGAACCAGTGCTGGAAATGCTGGATGCGATCGGCACGCCCGAGCGCATCGCGCCCTGTATCGACGCGGCGCTGGCGCGCGGCGAGCGGCTGATGGGGTTCGGTCACCGCATCTACCGGGTCCGCGATCCGCGCGCCGACGTGCTCAAGGACACGGTGGGACGGCTCACTGAGGCCGGCGTCGACCTGCCGCTGGCGAGCGCGGTGGAAGCCTATGCGCGCGACGCGCTACGCCGCGCCAAACCGAACCGGCCGCTGGAGACCAATGTGGAATTCTTCACCGCGATCCTGCTCGACGCGCTGGCGATTCCGCGGCAGGCCTTCACGCCGGTGTTCGCGGTGGCGCGCGCGGCGGGCTGGACCGCGCATGCGCGCGAGCAGCAACGCACCGGCCGGCTGCTGCGGCCAAGCTCGGTCTATGTCGGCGCGGTGCCGGGCTGAGCAACCACCCATCCTTCGTCATTGCCGGGCTTGACATCTCAAGCCGGGTTTACCCGGCTTGGGGAGCTCTAGGGAGAACGCAACGCGGCAAGGGCCGCGTTGCTATGCAATCCACGCTTTGCCACGAGGCGCGGCCTTAAAGAGTGGATGCGCAGCAGCTCGGCTCTCGCCGAGCTGCGTCCGTCCTAAGTTACGCAAGTCGGGCAGGCCCGACTTGCGGTGGTCAAGCCCGCGCATGACGGATGCAGTTGGATAGAAATGACCCAAGACGCGATCAAAGCCGACGGAAACCCGCCGCTCAGCAACCGCGGCAGCGTCTGGAGATAATTGTAGGCCTTGATGTTCTCGATCAGGCGATCTTCGGTGGAGCGATCTCCGCCATTGGCATCGGGATGATGCTGCTTCACCAGCGCCTTGTACTTGGTCTTGATCTCTTCGGTGGTCGCCGAGCCCGCCAGACCCATCACCTGCAGCGCCTTGCGTTCGGCGTTGAACACCTTGCGCGATTCAGCCTTGGCGGAGGCGTCGGGACCCGGGCGCCAGCGGCCACGGCCGTTCAGTTCGCTGATGACGCCGAACGGGTCGTTGGCGGGATCGAAATCCTCGGGAACCGCCTTGCCCTTGGCGCCGGAATTGGCGCCCATCTTCCAGGTCGGGCGATGGCCGGTCAGCGCGTCCTTCTGGTAGCGCGCCACGGCGTCGTCGCTCATGCCCGAGAAGTAATTATACGAGGCATTGTACTCGCGGACGTGGTCGATGCAGAAATTCCAGTAGTCGCGCTCCTGCCCGCGGCCCTTCGGCGCGCGGTGGTTGCCCGGCTTGCCGCAGTCGGGCCAGCCGCAGGTCACCACGTCCTCGCGCACGCGCGGCTGCTTCTGGGCCGCGCGCGGCTTGATGCGAATACGATCGAAGAATTTTGAATTCGAATCCATGAATGACTATGACCCCGCCGCGCGAAAAGCTTCAAGTCTTGACACGCGCATTAATGTGCCGCGTTGACCTCGCGCGCCCGAACCGATATTGCGCTGTCCATGACGATGCAGGATCACATCACAAAGAAGTTGACCGAAGCTTTCGCGCCACAAAGCCTCGACGTCGCTGACGAATCCCATCTTCACGAGGGCCATGCCGGGCACCGGCCCGGCGGCGAGACGCATTACCGCGTCTATATCGTGTCTCAGGCCTTCGCCGGCAAGAGCCGCGTCGAGCGCCATCGCATGATCAATGCGGCTTTGGCGCCGGAACTGGCCGGCGGCATTCACGCGCTCGCCATCTCGGCTTCGGCGCCGGGCGAGGCTGCGAGCTGACCGGCGAGCGCGTCTTCCAGCACGGCAAGGCGGCGAAAACGTGATCCCAAGCGCCAAGCGCTAGTGGTCCGATTCTAACATTCGCATCCCGTCGCAGCTTGCTTTTTTGCGAATCTTAGAACCGATGGACCACTAGTGTCCCGAATCCGAAGTTCGCAAGAGTTCGCGGCAACCTCTTGAGCGAACTTCGGATTCGAAAGGACACTAGAAATCTATAATTCTAGTGTGGTTTGGTTCAGAAATTCGCTTTGAGAAGCCGCTTCGAGAATGAAGCAAATTTCTGAACCACCACACTAGTGGTCCATCGATTCTAACATTCGCAGGAGAGCGAGCTGCGACGGGATGCGAATGTTAGAATCGGACCCCTAGGCCTGTGATTTGTCCGGCTGGCGGATGATGGGCGCGCGGCCGCCGCGCGGCCGAGACAGCGCGCGCGCACAGTAGTCGCCGATGCGACAGCCGTGACGGGACAGCACCTCGGCAGGGACCCGGCACGGGATCTGCCAGCCGGGAGCCGAAGCGGGGATCAGGATTTCTTGCCGGCGTCATCCTCGAGCGGCAGGCAATAGAGCTCGAGCCGATGGTCGACCAGCTTGTAACCGAGCTTGCGCGCGATCTCGGCCTGCAGCTTCTCGATCTCCTCGGAGGTGAATTCGATCACCGTGCCGTCGCGCAGGTTGATGAGATGGTCGTGGTGGCTGTCGCGCATCTGCTCGTAGCGCGCCCGGCCGGCGCGGAAATCATGCCGCTCGATGATGCCGGCGTCCTCGAACAGCTTCACCGTGCGATACACCGTCGAGATCGAGATCTTGTCGTCGACGACGACGCAGCGGCGATACAATTCCTCGACATCGGGATGGTCCGCAGCCTGCGCCAGCACGCGCGCGATGACGCGGCGCTGGTCGGTCATGCGCATGCCGGTCGCGGCGCAGCGCTTCTCGATGTCGGTCGGGAGGGGTTCGTATTCCGATTTCAAGGCCGTCATCTTCATGTTCCCGGCGCGGATGAATTCCGCGAAGTTGGAATGATAGTCCGAACTCGTCGCCGCGCAGGACGGGCGCGACGTGGCTTTGATCGTATCCCGCGGGTTGTCGCCCGCGGCTGGGGTTTTGCCACCCCCCATGCGTCACGACAAGTCGCGGCGCATCACCAATGCGTTCTGGGCCTGCCCTGTTGCGTCGCGATAGTAGCGTTCGCGCCGCCCGACCAAGGAAAAGCCCGCATGTTCATACAGCCGCCGCGCCGGCTGGTTG
Source organism: Xanthobacteraceae bacterium (assembly GCA_052326245.1). GTDB lineage: Bacteria > Pseudomonadota > Alphaproteobacteria > Rhizobiales > Xanthobacteraceae > Bradyrhizobium_A. The sequence goes on from JBKQQE010000636.1 coordinate 9,574, forward strand.
TTTTCCTCGACCTCGAGAAACACCCGGGTCACGCCCCGCCCGGCAAGGTGACCAAGATGGTTCAGCAGCAAGCCCCGCGACAACCCTCGGCCGCGGTGCCGCTGGTCGATCGCAATCGACAGGATCTCTGCCTCATCGGCCGCGCAACGCGAGACCGCGAAGCCGATAACGGTATGATTTTGGCAAAGCCGGTGGATCAGGACATTGCGATCGATCAAGAGCTGTTCGAATTCCGCGGTTCCCCAGCCGCGATGGAACGAGGCGCCGTGTAGCCGCGCCAGCCGGCGCGCGTCGCCCAGGCTGGCTGGTTCGACCACCGGCGTGCGCGAGCCCAAAAGCCGTGCAATCAGGCCGCGCATCAGGGGATCACAACGCCGACGGGGATGGCCGCAGCCCGCCCCGTTGCGGGCGGGCATCGGGCGCGCGCAGGTAATAGGGTCTGGCGGGAGCCGTGTTCGGGCTGACGGCGGCGCCAAGCCAGGCCACCCAGGCGATTTCCGGCGCGGCCTGTTGCCGCACCTCGACCGGCGGCATCGTCGCCGGCCAGCGGCGAGCCAACAGCTCGGCGGCATTGCCGACGATGCGGGGCGAACCGAAGCGGGCGGCGTCTAGCGCTTCCGCGACCGGCGCGAGCCGTGGCCGGATCAGGGTACCGCCGCTGCCGGTCACCAGCTGGAAATAAACCTGGTCATGGCGTGCGTCGATCGCCGACAGCACCGCACTGCTGGCGTTTTCGCTGACCAGCGGCGCCGCAAAGGTCGACAGCGTGGTAACCCCGACCACCGGCTTGTTGGCGGCCAGCGCGATGCCGCGCGCGGCCGACAGGCCGACGCGCAGGCCGGTAAAGCTGCCCGGGCCGGTGGTGACCGCGATCCGGTCAAGCGCGCTGAAGGCGAGCCCGCTCGCCTTCATGACGCGCGTCAGCAGCGGCATCAGCGCTTCGGCATGGCCGCGCGCCATCGGCAGGGATTCCTGCACGATCAGCCAGTTCGCGTCCGTGTCCAGGATGGCGGCGGCGCAGGCGTCGAGCGCGGTGTCGATGGCGAGAACAAGCATGAGGCGTGGAATGCACCAGGAGCCAGGGTTCCACGAACCTGCCTCCGAAACGCGAAAGGGGCAAGCGCCGCAACGGCGCCGCCCCTGTTGGCTGGTGTCCCGGTTCTAAGTCGCCGGCCGCCGCGCCGCGATCACATCGGCCGGACCTCGACCACCTCGGGCACGAAGTGCCGGAGCAGGTTCTGGATGCCGTGCTTGAGGGTCGCGGTCGACGACGGGCAGCCGGAGCACGCCCCCTTCATGTCGAGATACACGATCCCCTCCTTGAAGCCGCGGAAGGTGATGTCGCCGCCGTCATTGGCCACCGCCGGCCGCACCCGGGTTTCGATCAGGTCCTTGATGATTTCGACGGTCTCGGCATCGGCCTCGCTGAAGAATTCGTCGGCATCGGCCTGCTCGGTGCCGTCGCCCAGCAGCGGTTCGCCCGACATGTAGTGCTCCATGATGGCGCCGAGCACCGCGGGCTTCAGGTGCTGCCAATCGGAGTCGTCCTTGGTCACGGTGACGAAGTCGGAGCCGTAGAACACGGCGGTCACGCCCTCGACGCCGAACAGCCGCTCCGCCAGCGGCGAACGCGCCGCCTCGGTGCGGTTGAGGAATTCGATGGTGCCGCTCCCCAGCACGTCGCGGCCGGGCAGGAATTTCATGGTCGCGGGGTTCGGGGTGGCTTCGGTCTGGATGAACATCGCTGGATCTCCGGCCGTTCGCCGGTTCAAGGCCGGCGTGGCCACAGGTTGAAAACGAAAAACGGCCTTAACCCGACCTTAAGTCAAAGCGGCCTGCGCCGGAAGGCCCGCGGCGGCGCCCGGCCTGTTCTCATCTAGCCACTTCCCGTGCCGAATCAAGCGGCTAGTACCCGGTTTCCGAAGTTCGTGATTCGCTTGCCGCACTCTCCCCACACGAACTTCGGAAACCAAAAGGGTACTAGAATTATAGATTTGCTAGTGCCCTTTGCTTTTCGAAGTTCGCACAAGAGGATGCCGCAATGTATCGCGAACTTCGAAAAGCGGGCACTAGCGACCCCCCGACGGAGATCATGACAGGGCATCGAGTTCCGCATCGGTGAGGTCGCCCGGAACCAGTGTGATCGGAACCGGGAACGAGCCGGCAGCGGCGGCGATGGCGGTAATGATGGGCCCCGGGCCCTCGGGCCCGGTGCTCGCGGCCAGCACCAGCTTGGTGATGTCGACGTCCTGGCCGATCACGTCGGCGATCTGCTCGCACGGGTCGCCCTCGCGAATCACCCGTTCGACGCTGACGGAGGCATCGTCGCCGGCGCGCTGGGCGGCATGGTCGAGCGCCGCGTTGGCCTCGTCATAGGCTTCGGCACGCATGATGTCGGCGACCCCGAGCCACTGCTGGTTGCGATCCTCGGTTTCGATCACCCGCAGCATCACCACGCCGCCGCCGACGCGCGCCGCCCAGCGGCTGGCGTAGTAGACGGCGCGGTCGGCCTCGGGAGTGTCATCGACGACGACAAGACATTTCGGCTTGTGACCGAATTCGTAGGCGCGACGCTGAGTGCCCATGCATGCCCCACTGCTGGTCCGGATTCCCTGTAGCGCCCGGTTGTGGCGAAGGTGAGAACCGCCGCCGCCCAGGCGCTACTGCGTGCGAATCAGCCCGACGATATCCTTCACCGAATTCATGGTTGCGTTGGCGAGCACGCGCGCCCGCGCGGCGCCATCGCTCAGCACCGAATCGACATAGCCGGGATCGGCGGTCAGCTTCTTCATCTCGGCGCCGATCGGACCGAGCCTGTCCACCGCGAGGTCGACCAGGCTGGACTTGAAGTTCGAGAACTGCCCGCCGCCGAACTCGCGCAGCACGTCGGCCTTGGCGCGGCCCGACAGCGCCGCGTAGATGCCGACCAGGTTGTCGGCTTCGGGGCGCTGCTCCAGGCCCTTTTCCTCGCTCGGCAGCGGCTCGGGATCGGTCTTGGCCTTGCGAACCTTCTGCGCGATGGCGTCGGCGTCGTCGTTGAGGTTGATGCGGGAATAGTCCGAGGGATCGGACTTCGACATCTTCTTGGTGCCGTCGCGCAGGCTCATCACCCGCGTCGCCGGACCGGTGATCAGCGGCTCCGGCATCGGGAAGAACAGGCCGCTGTTGAAGCCGTGCGCGCGAATCTGGTCGCCGAAATCGTTGTTGAACTTCTGGGCGATGTCGCGCGTCAGCTCGAGATGCTGCTTCTGATCCTCGCCCACCGGCACGTGCGTGGCGCGGTACACCAGGATGTCGGCCGCCATCAGGTTGGGATAGGCATAGAGCCCCACCGAGGCGTTCTCGCGATCCTTGCCGGCCTTTTCCTTGAACTGGGTCATGCGGTTCAGCCAGCCGAGGCGGGCGACGCAATTGAATACCCAGGCGAGTTGGGCGTGGGCGGACACCTGGCTCTGGTTGAACACGATCTGCTTGGCGGGGTCGATCCCGGCGGCGATGAAGGCCGCGGCCACCTCGCGCGTCGCCTTGGTCAATTCGGCCGGATCCTGCCACATGGTGATGGCGTGCAGGTCCACCACGCAATAGATGCAGGAATGGGTTTCCTGCAGCTTCACGAAATTGACGATGGCGCCGAGATAGTTGCCGAGGTGCAGATTGCCGGTCGGCTGGACGCCGGAGAACACCAGTTCAGATGCCGTCATCGTGTGGTCCGCTCCGATCGCGGTTAAGTGCCCGTCGCGCGGACCCTCCAGGGCCCGCGTAGCGGTGAGGCGCCGTCCCTTGCCACGCCGGCCTCAGGTGCGCAAGTCGTCGATCGCCTGGCTCCAGCTGACGATGCCGAACAGGTCGAGCAGCAGCCCGTAGCTCGCCAGCCCCACCGCGACCAGGCCGCCGAGGATGGTGGCCTGCGCGGTGAAATTGGCGTTCACGGTGACGCCCGCCACGAAGCTTTCGGCAAGCCACAGCATGCCGCCCATGCAGAGCGCGGCGACCACGATGCGGGGCAGCCGCCGTTTCGCCTCGGCGTCGAGCTGCAGACCGAAGGCGGTGGCGCCGCGCCGCAGCAGGATTGCGGCGCAACACCACGCCCCGAGCGCAATGGCGGCCGCGACCCCGTTGGCGCCGAACCGCGGGCTCAGCGCGAAGCCCGCGACCACGGTGGCGGCGAGGCCGGCCAGCGTCGCCAGCAGCGGCGTTGCGGTGTCGTCGCGGGCGAAGAACGCCGGCGACAGTGTCTTCACCAGCACGTGGGCCGGCAGCCCGAGCGCCAGGATCATCAGCGCCTGCGCCGTCGACAGCGCGTCGGCTGCGGTGAAGGCGCCATGCTCGAACAGTACGCGCACGATCATCTGCGCCAGCACTATCAGCCCGAGCGTCGCCGGCAGCACCAGGGCGACCGCGAATTCGACGCCGCGCGATTCGGTCTTCACCAGCGCCGAACGGTCGCCGTCATGGACCGCCCGCGTCAGCGACGGAACCAGCACCGTGCCCATCGCCACCCCGACCATGCCGAGCGGCAGCTCGATCAGCCGGTTGGCGAAATACAGCCACGACACCGAAGCCGGCGCGCTGGAGGCCAGGATGGCGCCGAAGACGATGAGGAACTGCGGCCCGGAATTGGCCACCATGCCGGGGATCGCCTTCCGCAGGAATCCACCCATCTCGGCGTCCCAGGCTACTCGGATCGGTGCGGCGAGACCTGAGCGCTGCGGTCGGCGCTGCACCAGGATCAGGGTCTGCAGCAGCCCGGCGATGCCGACGGTGGCCGCCAGGATTCGCGCGGCGGAGGCCGGGTCGCGATGCAGCAACATCAGCGTCAGCAGCGCCGCGATCAGCACGATGTTGAACAGCAGCGGCGAGAACGCGCTCATGATGTAGCGGTGCTCCGCATTGAGCACGCCCATCATCACCGCGACCGGCCCGACGAAGGCGAAGTAGGGCAGCATCAGCCGCGCGTTGGCGACCGCGAGATCGAGCGTGCCGGCGACGAAGCCCGGCGCCAGGCCCGCCATCACCAGCCGCATCGAGAACGCCAGCAACAGCGCGATGGCGATCAGGATCGCGCTGGTGGTGCCCATCACCCGGCCGGCGAACGCGGCGGCAGCGACCGCGCCCTCGGTATCGCGCTTGCGCAGATAGCCCGGCACCAGCGCGGCGTTGAGCGCGCCCTCGGCGAGCGAGCGCCGCGCCACATTGATGAACTGAAACGCCACCAGGAACGCGTCGGCGACCGGGCCCGCGCCGAGCAGCGCGGCCACCAGCGCGTCGCGGACGAATCCCAACAGGCGCGACGACAGCGTGCCGGACGAGACCGTGAGGACCTGGCGAATCATGGCGGCAGTTTATCCGGACGAAACCTTGCTGGCGAAGCGGGTGGCGTGATAGGCCGGCGGAAACGGGGTACTGGCCTCGCGCGCCTGCCATGGTTTCTGGAGAGACGACAAATGTCTACGGCTACCTACGACGTGCTCGGGATCGGCAATGCCATCTTCGATATCCTGGTGCGGACCGACGACGAATTCCTGGCCCGGCAGGGCATGAGCAAGGGCGCCATGACGCTGATCGACGAGCCCCGGGCCGCGGCGATCTACGCGGCGATGGGACCGGCGACCGAGATCTCCGGCGGGTCGGCGGCCAACACCATCGTCGGGCTGGCGGATTTCGGCGCCCGCACGGTCTATGTCGGCAAGGTCAAGGACGACCAGATCGGCCGGATGTACAGCCACGACATCCGCGCCGCGCGCGTCGCCTTCACCACGCCGGCGGCGAACGAGGGGCCCGCCACCGGCTGTTCCTATATCCTGATCACGCCGGACGGCGAGCGCACCATGAACACCTATCTGGGCGCGGCGCAAAACCTGCACCCCCGCGACATCGACGCCGCGCAGGTGGCAGCCTCCGCCATCACCTATCTCGAGGGTTACCTGTGGGATCCGGTCGATGCCAAGGCGGCCTTCGTGAAGGCGGCGGAGATCGCCCATGGCGCCGGGCGGACCGTGGCGCTGACGCTGTCGGATGCGTTCTGCGTCGGCCGCTACCGCGACGAATTTCTCGACCTGATGCGCAAGTCCACCGTCGACCTGGTGTTCGCCAACGAGGCGGAATTGCTGGCGCTGTATCCGGGCGCCGATTTCGACGGCGCGCTGGCGCAATTGCGCCAGGACGCCGGATCGGCGGTGGTCACCCGCAGCGAAAAGGGCTGCATGGTGGTGGCGAAGGACGCGGTGACGGCGGTGCCGGCATTCCCGGTCGCGCGCGTCGTCGACACCACCGGCGCCGGCGACCTGTTCGCGGCGGGATTCCTGTTCGGCCTGGTGCGCGGCGCCGGCCCCACGGTGGCCGGCCGGCTCGGCGCGCTCGCCGCCGCCGAAGTGATCCAGCATATCGGCGCGCGGCCGCAGACCTCGCTGAAGGAGCTGGCGAAGCAGCAAGGACTGCCGGTCTAGTCCCCGGTACGGGTCGGTCGCGCCGCCCCTTGCGCCGCGGCCACGGCGTCTCTACCTCTGCCGCCGGTACCAACGGGAGAACGGCATGTTCGACGCTGCGGTCAAGGCCCTGTCCCAGATGCTGTCGCCGCCGATGCGCGCGATCCTCTGGAAAGCCATCGGGCTTTCGCTGGTGCTGATCGAGATGGGCGGCATCGGGCTGCAGCGGCTATTGACGTGGCTCGCCGGCTCCGGCGAAGCCTGGATGGAGACCGCGCTCGGACCCGACTATCACGGCGCCGTCAGCGTCGCGGCCTGGATCATCTCGATCCTCGCCGGACTTGGCGTGGTGCTGGGCGCGGTGTTCCTGATGCCGACCATCACCTCGCTGGTGGCGAGCTTTTTCGTCGACGAGATCGCCGAACACGTTGAGCGGGAGTCCTATCCCGACCAGGCCATCGGCGCGCCGCTGCCGGTCAATGTCGCCATGATCGAAGGCGTCAAGACCTCGCTCCTGACGCTGCTGGTCTACCTGATCGCGCTGCCGTTCGTGTTCTTCGCCGGCTTGGGCTTTCTGGTTTTCTTCATCGCCATGGCGTGGCTGATGGGCCGCGAGTATTTCGAACTCGCCGCCATGCGCTTCCGCTCGCCCGCCGAGGCCAAGGCGATGCGCCGCTATCACGCCGGCACGGTGTTCACCGCGGGGCTTTTCATCGCGGCGTTCGTTTCCATTCCGGTGGTCAACCTGGCGACGCCGCTGTTCGGCATGGCGTTCATGGTTCACATGCACAAGCGGCTGTCCGGGCCCGGCGTCCGGGACCTGATCGCGCCTGAGCGCTCCAGAATGCCTGCCGCCTAAACCGTCTTCTCCGGCCAGCGGCAGAGGTCGTTGATCAGGCAGCGCTCGCAGAGCGGCTTGCGCGCCACGCAGGTGTAGCGGCCGTGCAGGATCAGCCAGTGATGGGCGTGGCGCTTGAACTCATCGGGGATCACGCGCTCCAGCGCCAGCTCGACCTCCAGCGGCGTCTTGCCGGGGGCAAGACCGGTGCGGTTGCCGACCCGGAACAGATGCGTGTCCACCGCGATGGTCGGCTCGCCGAAGGCGATGTTCAGCACCACATTGGCGGTCTTGCGGCCGACCCCGGGCAGCGCCTCGAGCGCCTCGCGGTTGCGCGGCACCTCGCCGTGGTGATGCTCGATCAACTGCCGCGACAGCGCGATCACGTTCTTGGCCTTGGTGCGGAACAGCCCGATGGTCTTGACGAGGTCGCGGACGCGGTCCTCGCCGAGCGCCACCATCTTGTGCGGGGTGTCGGCAATCGGAAACAAGTGCCGGGTGGCCTTGTTGACGCCGGCATCGGTCGCCTGCGCCGACAGCACCACCGCGACCAGCAGCGTGAACGGATTGCGATGTTCCAGTTCTCCCTTGGGCTCGGGGTTGGCGGCGCGAAAGCGGCCGAACGCTTCTGCGATCTCGGCGCTGGTCCACGGTCGCGGCGCGGCCCTGGTGGAGCCGCGCGGGACGCGGGGCCTGCCGACAGCGGCGCTGCGGGTTTTTGCGCGCGCGACCTTCGCGGGCTGTTTTGTCCGGCCGGAAACCACGATCTTTTTTGCCATGTTCCCGGTATAATGAGCGGTGATGACCTCGGGCAATGATTTTCACCACGACGACGTCGCGCAGCGGGTGTTGCTCGCCGCGACGCTGTCGCCGCATCGCTCGCTGAGCCGCGGCGGCTTTCTGGCGCTGATGATGTTTCTGAGCGTGGTGAGCTTCGCCGCCGGGATCGCGTTTCTGATGATGGGCGCCTGGCCGGTGCTGGGCTTCCTGGCGCTGGACGTGGTCGCGGTCTACTGGGCGTTTCGCGTCAATTATCATCGCGGCCACGCCTTCGAGGAAATCCACGTCTCCTATGCGGAATGCCGGGTGCGCCGGGTGGGCCATCGCGGCGACACCCTGGAATGGACGTTCAACCCGCTCTGGGTGCGGATCGACCGCGAGGACCATGAGGAGTTCGGCCTGGAACGGCTCTACCTGGTCGCGCGCGGCCACCGCATCAGCCTCGGCCGGTTCCTCGGCCCCGAGGAAAAGGAGAGCTTTTACAATGTGCTGGCCCCGGCGCTGCGGGAAGCCCGGCGCGGCCCGACCTACAATCCGGTGACCTGATCGCGCGTGATAGCCTGTCGGAAACCGGGTGGCAGACGCGCGGCCGAAGCCCCACAATGGCGACATGATGACCCTTGCCCTCGATAGCCATCACCTTGCCAAGCCCGGCCCGCGCGACGCTGCGCTGCGCGACTATGACGCGGTTCGCCGCGCCATCGCCTTCATCTCGGAGAGTTGGCGCGTGCAGCCGACCATCGAGGCGATCGCCGACGCCGCCGCGGTGACCCCGGACGAACTGCACCTGTTGTTCCGGCGCTGGGCCGGACTGACGCCGAAAGACTTCATGCAGGCGCTCACGCTGGACCACGCCAAGGGGCTGCTGCGCGACTCCGCCAGCGTGCTGGACGCCGCGCTGGACTCCGGGCTGTCGGGTCCGGGTCGGCTGCACGACCTGTTCATCGCCCACGAGGCGATGTCGCCGGGCGAGTGGAAATCCGGCGGCGCCGGCACCACCCTGCGCTACGGCTTTCACCCCTCGCCGTTCGGCACCGCGGTGGTGATTGCCAGCGAGCGCGGCCTGGCCGGGCTCGCCTTCGCCGACCCCGGCGGCGAGCGGGCCGCGCTGGTCGACATGCAGCAGCGCTGGCCGCGGGCGGCTTACGTCGCCGATGACACCGGCACCGCGGCGCTGGCGCGGCGGATCTTCGATCCGTCGCTGTGGCGGGCCGACCAGCCGTTGCGCGTCACCCTGATCGGCACCGATTTCGAGGTCCGGGTCTGGGAAACGCTTTTGAAGATCCCGCTGGGCCGCGCCACCACCTATTCCGACATCGCCACCCGGCTCGATCGTCCCAAGGCCGCGCGCGCGGTCGGCGCCGCGGTGGGACGCAACCCGATCTCGTTCGTGGTGCCCTGTCATCGCGTGCTCGGCAAGAGCGGCGCGCTGACCGGCTATCACTGGGGCATCACGCGCAAGCAGGCGATGCTGGGTTGGGAAGCCGGCAAGGTCGCGAACTGAACCAAACGCGGCGCCACCCGGGCGTCGCGGCCTCGTTCAGCCGGCGAGGTCGACGCACGACTCCACCGTGGAGTCGGCATTGAGCCGATAGATCACCGGCGCGCCGGTGGCGAGCTCGCGCTTGACGATCTGTTCCGGCGTCAGCCGTTCCAGAACCATGATCAGCGCCCGCAGCGAATTGCCGTGGGCGGCGACCAGCGTGCGCTGGCCGCGCAGCACCTGGGGCAGGATTTCCTGCACGTAATAGGGCAGCGTCCGCGCCAGCGTATCCTTGAGGCTCTCGCCGCCCGGCGGCGGCACGTCGTAAGAACGGCGCCAGACCAGCACCTGCTCCTCGCCCCATCTGGCGCGGGCATCGTCCTTGTTGAGGCCCGACAGATCGCCGTAGTCGCGCTCGTTCAACGCCTGGTCGCGGATCGTCGGCAACGTCGTCTGGCCGAGCTCCTCCAGCATCAGCGTCAGCGTGCGCTGGGCGCGCGTCAGCGCCGAGGTGAAGGCGATGTCGAAGACAAGCCCCTGCGCCTTCAGCTTCTGGCCGGCCGCCTTGGCCTCGGCGACGCCCTGCGCAGTGAGGTCGGGGTCCTTCCAGCCGGTGAACAGGTTCTTCAGATTCCAGTCGCTCTGGCCATGGCGCACCAGCACAAGACAGCGGTCGTTCATCTTCGGGATTTCCGGTTCCTGGAGAGTAACAATTATATATCGCCGAGGCCGAGCACGTCGGCCATCGAATACAGGCCGGGCGGCTTGCCGTTGGCCCACAACGCCGCCTTGATGGCGCCGTGCGCGAAGATCATGCGGTCCTCGGCCTTATGCGACAGTTCGAGGCGTTCGTAGGGCCCGGCAAAGATCACGCTGTGGTCCCCGGTCACGGTGCCGCCGCGCAGCGCCGCGAAGCCGATGTCGCCGGGCCGGCGCGCGCCGGTATGGCCGTCGCGCGCGCGCACCGAATGCGGCTCGAGCTCGATGTTGCGGCCTGCGGCGGCGGCGCGGCCGAGCAGATAGGCGGTGCCCGACGGCGCGTCGACCTTGGCCTTGTGATGCATTTCCAGGATCTCGATGTCGAAATCCTGATCGAGCGCGCGCGCCACCCGCTTCACCAGCGCGGCGAGCAGGTTGACCCCGAGGCTCATGTTGCCCGACTGCACCACCACCGCCCGCTTGGTGACGCTCTTGATCACCGCGTCGTCGGAGGCGGACAGACCGGTGGTTCCGATCACGTGCACGATGCCGCGCTCCGCCGCGATGGCGACGTTGGCGATGGTGGCGGCCGGCGCGGTGAAATCCAGGATGCCGTCGGCCTCCGCCGACATCGCCCAGAGATCGGCCGAGATGGCGACGCCATTGGCGGGAAGCCCGGCGAGGATGCCGGCATCCTTGCCGATCAATTCCGAGGTCGGCGCTTCGAGCGCGCCGCTCAGCACCGCCCCCGGCGTCTCGGCGATCACGCGCACCAGCGCGCGGCCCATGCGGCCACCCGCCCCCGCCACGATCAATCGCATGTCAGCCATCGCCAAAACCTTCACCCAACAACGCGCACCCAAAATCCGTCCAAATCTATAGGCGACCGCCGCGGCCTTGTCAGCCCGGGCGCCGCGCCCTGCCTATCCCGCCTAGGGCTGCGGCCCGTCATAGCCCTCGATGATGATGAGATCCGACACCCCGTGCGGCGCCCGCATCGCCACCAGGCGCTGGTATTCCGGCGATTCGAAGCAGGCCAGCGCGGTGGCGTAGTCGGGGAATTCGAGCACCACGTTGCGGTTGCGGTGCGGGCCGCCCTCCTTGCCCTGGAACTGGCCGTTGCGGACCAGGAAGCGCGCGCCGTATTTCCTGAACACCGCGCCGTTCTGCGCCACGTAGTCCTTGTAGCCGTCGGGATTGTTCACCTCGACCCGCGCGATCCAGTAGCCCTTGGCCATGCGTTGCTCCCTTGAAATGGCGCCCCGTCAGCCCTGCGCCGCGGCGATCTCGTCGACGATGGCGTTCGCGGCGGCGCGGGGATCGGCCGCGGCCAGCACCGGGCGGGCGACGACGAGATAGTCGGCGCCCGCGGCAATCGCCTGCGCCGGCGTCATCACCCGCTTCTGGTCGCCGGCGGACGCGCCCGTCGGGCGAATCCCGGGCACCACCAGCGCCATCCGCGGGCCGACCAGCGCCCGCAGCCGCGCCGCTTCCTCGCCCGAGCAGACCAGCCCGTCGATGCCGATGGCCGCGGCCGCCTTCGCCCGCGCCTCGACCAGCGCCGTGACGCCGAGCGCATAGCCGGCCTCGCGCAGGTCGGCGTCGTCGTAGGAGGTCAGCACGGTGACGGCGAGAATCTCGAGCGGCGCGCTGCCGCGGCCCTCGACCGCCGCCTTCATGGTCTGCGGGTAGGCGTGCACGGTAACGAAGCTCGCCCCGGACTGGGCGATGCTCTCGATGCCGCGCGCCACCGTGTTGCCGATGTCGTGCAGCTTGAGATCGGCGAACACCTTCTTGCCGCCGTCGGCGAGCCTGCTGACCAGCGCGAGCCCGCCGGCATAGGCGAGCTGATAGCCGATCTTGTAGAACGTCACGCTGTCGCCGAGCCGCGCCACCATGGCCTCGGCGGCGGCGACGCTCGGCAGGTCGAGACCGACGATCAGGCGGTCGCGCGGATTGATCGGACGAGCGGACATGTCACCTCACATCATGGCTTGCGCGACGTCGATCAACTGCCGCACCAGGGCCTGCAGCGCCTCAGCGTCGCGCGGCGACTTCAGGCGGTCGTCGTCGTCGAAGGCCTGGGCCGCGCCCGACAGCGCCAGCTGACGCGGGATCACGCTGGCGCCGCAGCCCAGCGTCAGGATCTGGCGCAGCGCCATCAGCGCCCGCATGCCGCCGAAAGGGCCCTCGGACGCCGACGCGATCGCGTAGGCGCGATCCTGGAACACCTGCAGCGGCGGCTCGCCGCGCTCGCGCACCCGGCTCACCCAGTCGATCGCGTTCTTCAGCAGCGGCGGCACCGAGGCGTTGTATTCGGGCGTCACCATCAGCACGCCGTGGTGGGCGCCAAGCTGCCGCTTCAGATCGACGGCGGGTTTGGGCACGCCGGACTGGGCCTCGAGATCGGCGTCGTAGAGCGGCAGCGGGTAATCCGCCAGCGAGATCCGGGTGACGTCGATGCCGGCCAGCGCGAAATCCTTCACCGCCACGGCCGCAAGGCGCACGTTGAAGGAGCCGGTGCGGTTCGAACCGGGAATGACGAGGATCTTGATCGCTGACATCGGTTCCGCAGCAGGGACGACGCGGGGGGTCAGTCCTTTAGTCCTTGCGATACACCCAGACGCGCGCGGGGGGAAGATTCATCCAGATGCGGTCCGAGGCCTGGGTGCGCACGCCGGACAGCGATTTCGGAATCGGCGGGGTCACCGAATAGGTGAACTGGATGAACGGCGCCCCCGGCGCCAGCGCCGCGAAGGCGTCGCGGATCAGCTTCAGGCGGGTTCGCATCGGCTTGGTGACGAGCGGAAGCCCGGACACCACGGCGGAAGCGGGAGTGCCCATCACCTCGCGCAGCGAGCGGCGCAGCGCATAGGCATCGCCCTGCACGATCCTGGCCAGCGGATAACGCTCGCGCAGCAGCGCGCAGAACCCGGGATTGTATTCGACCAGCACCAGCCGTTTCTGATCGACGCCGTGCTCGATCAGGGCGTTGGTGATGGCCCCGGTGCCGGGCCCGAGTTCGACCACCGGCCCTTCGGCATTGGCGTCCACATAGCTGGCCATGGTCCGCGCCAGCAATTTGCTCGACGGCATCACCGCGCCCATGTGCAGCAGCTTCTCGATCCATGAGCGGAGAAAGCGGACTTCGTCGTCGAGACGAAGCGGCTTCTTCAGGACGCGCGCAGACGGTTGCATGGACATGTCGGGACCGGCGAACTCAAATGCGACGACGGGCGGGATGGATCGAGATGTCAGAATTTCGTCACAAAATCCGTATCGCCGCGCGGCCCCGCGGTCAAGCGCGCCGGATCAAGAGGCGCTGGCGCGCGGACCGAAGAAGTCCTTGACCTTGGTGAAGAAACCGGCGGATTCGGGCTGGGTGTCGCCGGACGACAGTTTCTCGAATTCCGCCAGCAGCTCGCGCTGCTTCTTGGTCAGGTTCTGCGGGGTCTCGACCACGACCTGGACGTACATGTCGCCGGTCTGGCGCGAACGCAGCACCGGCATGCCCTTGCCGCCGATCCGGAATCGGCGGCCGGCCTGGGTCCCGGCCGGAATTTTGACCTTGGCGCGGCCGGCATCGATGGTCGGCACCTCGAACTCGCCGCCGAGCGCGGCCGTGATCATCGAAATCGGCACCCGGCAGTGCAGATCGGCGCCGTCGCGCTGAAACAGGTCGTGGCTCGCCATCGACAGGAAGATATAGAGGTCGCCCGCCGGACCGCCGCGCAGGCCGGCCTCGCCCTCGCCGGCCAGGCGAATCCGGGTGCCGTCTTCCACCCCCGCGGGGATGTTGACCGACAGCGTGCGCTCGCGCGTGACCCGGCCCGAGCCAGCGCAGGCCGCGCACGGATCCTCGATCACCTGGCCGCGGCCATGGCATCCCGGACAGGTGCGCTCCAGCGTGA
>JBKQQE010000637.1:0-17597 GCA_052326245.1 Xanthobacteraceae bacterium
AACATGGACTCGACGGTGATCGCGACGTCGCTGCCGGCGATCGCGGCCGACATCGGAACCAGCCCGCTGACGCTGAAGCTCGCCATCACCTCCTACCTGCTGTCGCTGGCGGTGTTCATTCCCGCCAGCGGCTGGACCGCCGACCGGTTTGGCGCCCGCACGGTGTTCAGCACCGCGATCGCAGTGTTCATCCTCGGCTCGATCGGCTGCGCGCTATCGGGCTCGATCACCCAGTTCGTGATCGCCCGCATCGTGCAGGGGCTCGGCGGGGCGATGATGACCCCGGTGGGACGCCTGGTGCTGGTGCGTTCGATCGACAAGAACAAGCTGGTCAACGCCATGGCCTGGCTGACGACGCCGGCGCTGATCGGGCCGGTGATCGGGCCGCCGCTGGGCGGATTCATCACCACCTATTTCACCTGGCACTGGATCTTCCTGATCAACATCCCGATCGGGCTGGTCGGCATCGTGATGGCCCGGCGCCATATCGATCCGATCCGCAGCGACAACCCGGAGCGCTTCGACCTCGCCGGCCTCATCCTCGCCGGAATAGGCCTTGCCGGGCTGGCGTTCGGACTGTCCGTCGCCGGCCTCAATCTGCTGCCGTGGGAGGCGGTCTCCGCCCTCATCGTCTGCGGCGCCATCTCGATGACGCTTTACGTTCGGCACGCGCGGCGCACCGCCTCGCCGGTGCTGGATTTCTCGCTGCTGCGGCTCTCCACCATGCGCGCCAGCATCGTCGGCGGATTCATGTTCCGGGTCGGCATCGGCGCGCTGCCCTTCCTGCTGCCGCTGCTGATGCAGATCGGATTCGGCCTGACGCCGTTCCAGTCGGGCCTGGTCACGTTCGGCTCCGCGGTGGGCGCGATGGGCATGAAGACGCTGGCCGCGCGGATCATCCGCGCCTTCGGCTTCCGCAACATCATGACGGTGAATGCGGTGGTCTCCTCGGTCTTTCTCGCGGCCTGCGCCGTGTTCACGCCGGGCACCCCGCTGCTGCTGATCCTGATCATCCTGGTGGTCGGCGGCTTCTTCCGCTCGCTGCAGTTCACCTCGGTCAACACCATCGCCTATGCGGAGATCGACCAGGCGCAGATGAGCCGCGCCACCACCCTGGTCAGCGTCAACCAGCAGCTGGCGATTTCGGCAGGCGTCGCGATCGGCGCCTTCTCGGTCGAGACCACCATGATGCTGCGCCACGACGGCGCGTTGTCGGCGCCGGACTTCCCGCCGGCCTTTCTGGTGGTGGCGGTGATCACGGCAGCGTCGGCGTTTTTCTTCGCCAGGCTGCCGAGCGATGCCGGCCACGAGATTTCCGGCCGCCGGGCCGGCGCGATCTCCAGCCGCAGGGGCGCGGAGAGGGAAGCCGAGAAGCAGGCCAGCGAAACCACCTCGGATGCCCGCGACCAGCGGCTCTAGAGCATTTTCCAGATCGGTTGACCCACCCTCGTCATGGCCGGGCAGCGCGATCCGTCTCTGACGGATCGCTAGGACTAAGGTCTCCCGGCCATCCACGTCTTCCTTGTTGCAAGGCTGTGAAGACGTGGATGCCCGGCAGCGCAGACAAGTTTACGCAGTCTGCGCAAGGCAGACTGCTATGGCCGGGCATGACGAATCAATTCAGGTGCAAAACGCTTTAGAACGCGACGGAAACGCCCGTCGTCATGCGCGTCGGCGAAAGCCGGTCGCGAGCAGATAGCGTTCCGAGGAGTCCTGGCGGCTGGCGGCCGGCTTGACATGGCGGACAGTGGTAAAATCGCGCTTCAGCTCCGCCAGCAAGGTGGCGTCGGCGCCGCTCTGAAACACCTTGGCGAGAAAAGCCCCGCCGGGATTGAGCACCTCGACCGCGAACGCCGCGGCGCCCTCCACCAATCCCAGGATCCGGAGCTGGTCGGTGGTGCGGTGGCCGGTGGTGTTCGGCGCCATGTCGCTCATCACGATGTCGGCGCCGCCGCCCAACATGGCGCGCAGTTTTTCCGGGGCGTCGTCGGCGAGGAAATCCAGCTGGGCGAAGGTCACGCCCGGGATCTCCGGCATATCCAGGACGTCGATGGCGACCACGCGCCCCCGGCCGTCGGCCGCGCCGACCTTGCGCGCCGCGATCTGGCTCCAGCCGCCCGGCGCCGCGCCCAGGTCGACGACGGACTGGCCGGCCTTCAACAGCCGGTACTTGTCGTCGATCTCCTTCAGCTTGTAGGCCGCGCGCGAGCGATAGCCGTCGCGCTTGGCCTGCGCGACGTAAGGGTCGTTGAGCTGGCGTTCGAGCCAGAGCTTGGAGGACAGCTTGCGCTTGCCACCGGTCTTGACGGTGACGTGCAGCCGCCCGGTATCGTCCTTGGCCATGAAGTTTGCTTGTGATCCGAGAGAAAGTCCCCAGCACACTAGACCATTCGCCAGCGAAAAGCGCGGGCATCGATGCCGTCAGGCGGTGATGACCCCGTCGCTGCGCATCATTTCGATCAGCATGCCCTCGCGCAAACCGCGGTCGGCCACCCGCAGCCGCGGCACCGGGAATGCATTGCGAATGGCGTCGAGAATGGCGCAGCCGGCGAGCACCAGATCGGCCCGGTCGGGGCCGATGCATGGGTTGCCGGCGCGCTCGGCGTAGCTGGTGGCCAGCAGCCGATCGATCACGTCGGAGACATCGGCGTTGTCCATCCAGATGCCGTCGATGCGGCGGCGGTCGTAGCGCTCCAGATTCTGGAACACGCCGGCGATCGTAGTCACGGTGCCGGAGGTGCCGAGCAGATGCATGCTGGCGAGGTTGGCGGCATGGCTGGTCGCGAACAGCTTGAGGTGGCGCGCCACCTCTTCCACCATCGCGTCATAGCACTGCCGCGTCACCGACCTGCCGCCGAACCGCTCGGCCAGCGTCACCACGCCGACCGGAAGCGAAGTCCAGCCGGTCATCCGCGGGTCGGCGCGGGTGCCGCTGTCCGGCCGGTCGAGCCGCACCAGTTCGGTCGAGCCGCCGCCGATATCGAACAGGATCGCGCCGTCGGAATGAGGATCGACCAGCGGCAGGCATCCGGTGACCGCGAGCGTGGCCTCGGTTTCGCGGTCGACCACCTCGAGATGGATGCCGAGCTCGTCGGCGACCCGGGTGCGGAAAGCGTCGCCGTTCGCCGCCGCCCGGCACGCTTCGGTCGCGATCAGCCGCAACCGTCGCGCGTTGCGCGCCACGATCTTCTCGCGGCAAACGCCGAGCGCCGACATCGCCCGCTCGATCGCCGCGTCGCTGATCACCCCGGTGGTGGAGACGCCCTCGCCGAGGCGTATGATGCGCGAAAAGGAATCGACGACGCGAAAACCGTCGCCGCTCGGCCGCGCAATCAACAGCCGGCAGTTGTTGGTGCCGAGATCGAGCGCGCCGTACACCGCCGCGGCGTCGCCGTGGGCCCGCGACGCATCGCGGCGCGCCGAGGCGCCGCCGGCGCCCGTCGAGACCGCGCCCGAAACGTCAGCTGCGCACGCGTCAGGAACGTTCCTGCCCGGTCCGTTTTTACTCGGTCCATGTTTACCCGGCCCGTCGCCCGGCCTGAAGCCGTTGCGAAGCCGCCTGTCTGCCGTCATCGGCGTCCGTTCTCCGCCTGCCTTGCGGGCGGCGGGTAAAATCCCATTCGAAACAAACATTAGCAGGCTGTGACCGGGGCGCAACAGCCGTGCGGATCGACCCATCCGGAACATGGGATCAAGGTTACGCCGAGGCGGCAGACCGCTTCGGCACGGCTGCGGCAAATCAAGCCGCCGCGGCCTCGCGCGGCTGGTAGATCGCCGTGTGCTGACAGCGCGCCACCAGCGTTCGGTCATTGGCGACGATGACGCCATCGAGCTCGACGAAGCGATGCCCCTTGCGCTCGTAATTGTCCGTGACCCTGGCACGCACGGTCAACTCGTCGGTCGCGGTCGCCACACCGAGATGCTGCAGGACACTGCCCACGTGAATCCACGGCCCGAGGATGGCGTTTTCCATCAACGCCCAGTTCATCGTTCGCAACAGCATGCCCGGATGGACGATCGCCTCACGCCGGTAAAGCGGCTCCTCTTCCGAGATGCCCTTGAGATAGTCCTGCATCGCGGCCAGGCCCTGTCGATACGGCGGGATGCCGAGCCAGGTGCCCGGCGCGTAGGAATGCTCGTTGACCGGCGCCCGTTTGGCCACGACCGCGACGGGCTGGAAATCCTCCAGCCGGACCTGTGGCACCTCGCCCGGCAGCGCCGCGCGCCCGGTGGCGCAGACCTCGCCGCGGCTCTCGACGGTGATCGCAAGCCCACCGTCGGCCTCCTCGGCGAACACCTCGACGCTTTCGCCGTCATACACCGGCTTGACGAAGCGTCCTTCCATGGTGCCGCGCTCGAGGAACGCGCGGCCCCACCGCGCCACCGGCAGGTGGCTCATATAGGCAAAGACGTCGACGCCCGCCACCAGTCCCCCGACAAAGCCGAACCGCCGCGCGACGGTGTCGTCATGCATCTTGTTTTCGGAGTTCTTAGCCAGATTGCAGGCCACCACCCGGTACGGTTTGCGTTCCAACATGTGCTCTCCCCGCGCGACCCATGAGCGCGCGATGGTAGACAATATGAGCGGCCGCGCAATCCTCGCGCCGGGACGACCAGGTTCCTGGCCGCAGCCCGCCACGAAGGACGGCGCATGTCGGAAGCAGGCTGCTACCGGCTTTTTTCCTCGCATTCGCCGCCGTCCTGAGCTACGCCCACGGCACCCGATGACCGGACCAGCCCCGGACGCATGACTTCGCCGCCGCCAGAGAACCGAATTTATGTCGACGCCGACGCTTGTCCGGTCAAGGACGAGATCTATCGCGTCGCCGAACGGCATGGCTGGCCGGTGAGCGTGGTGGCGGGCCAATTCATTCGCGTGCCCCAGCACCCCCTAATCGAGCGCGTCGCGGCCGGCTCCGCCATGGACGCCGCGGACGACTGGATCGCGACGCGCGCGCGGCGCGGCGACATCGTCATCACCGCCGACGTTCCGCTGGCCAGCCGCTGCGTCAAGGCGGGCGCCGACGTGCTGGCGCCGAACGGCCGCGCCTTCACCGAGGACTCCATCGGAATGACGCTGGCGGTTCGCAACCTGATGACCGATCTGCGAGAGAGCGGCGAACTGACCGGCGGCCCGCGCTCGTTTTCGCCGCGCGACCGCTCCGCGTTCCTGTCGGCGCTCGACCAGGCCATCCGCCGGGTGCAGCGTCGGGCTTGCGCCTGACGCCGGAGTTCGACAATGGCGCCGCCCCTGCTGCAGATGAAGGACATCGCGCTGACGTTCGGCGGCACACCGCTCTTGACCGGCGTCGAGCTGTCGGTGTCGGCGGAAGAGCGGGTCTGCCTGGTCGGCCGCAACGGGTCCGGCAAGTCGACGCTGCTCAAGATCGCGGCCGGCCTGATCGAACCGGACCGCGGCGAGCGCTTCGTGCAACCGGGCGCCACCATCCGCTACCTGCCGCAAGAGCCGGATTTTTCCGGCGCCACCACCACGCTGGCCTATGTCGAAGCGGGGCTCGGCCCCGGCGACGACGCCTATCAGGCGCGCTTCCTGCTGCAGCAATTGGGGCTGAGCGGCGACGAGAATCCGCAAGGCCTGTCCGGCGGCGAGGCGCGCCGCGCGGCGCTGGCGCGCGTGCTGGCCCCCTCGCCCGACATCCTGCTGCTCGACGAGCCGACCAACCATCTCGACCTCACCACCATCGAATGGCTGGAGAGCGAACTGGGGTCGCGCCGCAGCGCGCTGGTGCTGATCAGCCATGACCGCCGGTTCCTGACCAATCTGTCGCGCGCGACGGTGTGGCTCGACCGCGGCCAGGCGCGCCGCATCGAACGCGGCTTCGGCGCGTTCGAGGCCTGGCGCGACGAGGTGCTCGCCGAGGAAGAACGCGACCAGCACAAGCTCGACCGCAAGATCGTGGCCGAGGAGCACTGGCTGCGCTACGGCGTTTCCGGGCGACGCAAGCGCAACGTCAAGCGCCTCGCCAACCTGCAGGAGCTGCGCCAGGACCGCCGCAGCCATCGCGGCGCCGCCGGCAAGGCCAACCTGATCGCGGCGAACGGCGAGAAATCCGGCGCGCTGGTGATCGAGGCGAAGGGGGTCAGCAAGTCCTTCGGCGAGCGGCCGATCGTCCGCGACTTCTCGATCCGCATCCAGCGCGCCGACCGCATCGGCATCGTCGGGCCCAACGGCGCCGGCAAGACCACGCTGATCAATCTCCTGACCGGGGCGATCGCGCCCGACACCGGAACCATACGGCTCGGCGCCAATATTGAGATGACCACGCTCGACCAGCGCCGCGAAAGCCTCGATCCCCGCTCCACGCTCGCCGAGGCGCTCACCGGCGGACGCGGCGACCAAGTGATGGTCGGCGGCAAGCCGAAGCACGTGATGAGCTATCTCAAGGACTTTCTGTTCACGCAGGAGCAGGCACGCACGCCGCTGGAAGTGCTGTCGGGCGGCGAGCGCGGCCGGCTGATGCTGGCACGCGCACTGGCCAAGCCGTCGAATCTCCTGGTGCTCGACGAGCCGACCAACGACCTCGATCTGGAAACCCTCGATGTGCTCGAGGAGATGCTCGGCGACTACGACGGCACGGTGCTGCTGATCAGCCACGATCGCGACTTTCTCGACCGGGTGGTGACCTCCGTGATCGCGCCGGACGGCGACGGGCTTTGGATCGAATATGCCGGCGGCTACAGCGATATGCTGGCGCAGCGCGGCGCGGACCTGCGGCGCGAGGCGCCGAAGTCCGTCCCGATCGCCAAGGACGTGCGCGAGGCCAGGCCGCAGCCGACGCCCGCGGCGCCGAAGCGCCGGCTGAACTTCAACGAGAAGCATGCGCTGGAGACGTTGCCGAAGGCCATGGCGGCGCTGCAGGAGACGATCGCCAGGAACCAGGCGCGCCTCGCCGATCCCTCGCTCTACGTCCGCGACCGCAAGGCCTTCGATGAGATTTCGGCGGCGCTGGCCGACGCGCAGGCGAAACTGCACGCCGCGGAAGAAAAATGGCTTGCGCTCGAAATCCTGCGCGAGGAGCTGGAGAACGGCTGACCGCCCGGCGGCATCACCGCTGCCGGTCGAGCCAAGCCAGCACGCCGCGTCCGGCCGCGGCTCCCGTCGCGAACGAGGCCTGCAGCAGATAGCCGCCGGTCGGCGCCTCCCAGTCCAGCATCTCGCCCGCGGCGAACACGCCCGGCAGCCGCCGGATCATGAAGTTTTCGTCGATCTCGCCGAGCGCAATGCCGCCGGCGGTGGAGATCGCCCGCTCCAGCGGCGCGGTGGCGTCGAGCCGGATCGACAGCCCGTTGACCAGCGATGCGAGCTCGGCAGCCGACAGCCGGGAGATATCCTGACCGTTGGCCTGGACGCATTCCCGCATCAAGGCGATCGCCACCGGCGCCAGCGCGAGCCGCTTGCGCAGGAATGTGGCGAGCGACTGTTTGCCGCGCGGCGCCGACAGCCGGCTGAGCAGCACGGCGGGCGCGAGGTCGGGCCGCAGCGCCAGCCGCAGTTGCGCCTCGCCCGTACGCTCGATCTCGTCGCGCAGCGCCGCCGCGAGCGCATAGATGCCGCCGCCCTCGATCCCGTCGCCGGTGACGACCGCCTCGCCGCGCGTCGTTTGCGTGCCGGCAGACAGCGCCAACCCCTTCAGCGGGACGCCGGCGAAACGGTCGCGAAAGCTTGCCGACCATCGGACGCGAAAGCCGCAATTGGCAGGCCGCAGCCCTGATACCTCGACGCCGCGCCCGCGCAGCACGTCGACCCACGCGGCGTCGGACCCGAGCCGCGGCCAGCTGCCGCCGCCGAGCGCAAGCACCACGGCCGGCGCGCGTTCCGTGACGACGCCGCCTGGGCCCTCGAATGCCAATTCGCCGGCGGCGGTCCAGCCAATCCAGCGATGCCGCAAGACCAGTCTGACGCCACGGGCGGCAAGCCGATGCAGCCACGCCCGCAGCAACGGCGAGGCCTTCAGCGCGCGCGGAAACACGCGGCCGCTGCTGCCGACGAAGGTCGGTTGCCCGAGAGCTTCGCACCACGCCCGCAGCGCCTGCGGCGAGAACCGCGCGATCGCCGGCTGCAGCACGGCAGCCGCCGCGCCATAGCGCGCGATGAAATCGTCGAACGGCTCGCTGTGGGTCAGGTTGAGTCCGCCGCGACCGGCCATCAGGAACTTGCGGCCGGCCGAGGGCATGCGGTCGTAGATGGTAACATTGACGCCCTGGCCCGACAGCGTCTCGGCCGCCATCAATCCCGCGGGGCCCGCGCCGATCACGACCGCCCGACCGGCACCGATCCGGCGGGTCTCAGCGCCTGAAACTGTCATGGTTGCGCACGATGCATGGGCATCGTGCCTTATCGGCCAGCCGCGCCACGGCGCCAAGCCCGATTTCGCGCGATAGTCATCCCGCGACACCCAAACCGGCGTGCCGCGCGATGATCGCGGATCCTCAGGTCTTGCCCATGCAGTCTTCGATGTAGAACCAGCGGTCGTCGCCGACCAGGCCCTTGGCCTTCACCTCCTTGCGGCAGACCACCAGTCGCGCATGGTTGGTGCTCCACTTCTGGCGCATCTCCTTCAACCGTTCGACCGTGAGCTTCAGCTTCGAAGCCTTCGGGGCCGGGGCCGGCGCCGGCTCGGGAGTTTGGGCGGAGACGGTCAGGGTGCCGGCCAGGATCAGCGCGGCCGCAAGACTAATGCCGGTGCGAAACATCGATATGGCTCCTCGAGATTGTCGAAAATATTCGGTGCAGACGCGGGATGGCACCCAGCCATCCCGCAGCTTTCGTCGAGGCTCAGAAGATCTTGATCGCGCCTTCCAGCGTTTTCCAGATACCCCACGCCAGCGGAATGCCCGCAACCGCCCAGAACAGCACGGCAGGACCGTCGAGCCCGCCGCGACCGATCCCGAATGAGCCGCTCGGCACCGCGCCGCCGGCGCTCGCGCTGGCCTGCGCTTTCGCCACCGCTTCCGGGCTCATGTACCATTTCGGATCGACCGGCTTGACCAGGTAGTTGCAGATCAACCCGGCGACCAGCATCGCGCACAGGATATACATGGTGAAGTTGTAGAGGTGATCGCGGGGAACGCCGGCGGCCAGCTGGGCTTCACGGATGTAGTTCACGACCACGGGACCGATGATTCCCGCGGTCGACCACGCCGTCATCAGCCGACCATGGATGGCGCCGACGAACTGCGTGCCGAACATGTCCGCCAGATAGGCGGGCACCGTGGCAAAACCGCCGCCATACATCGACAGGATGATGCAGAACGAGCCGACGAACAACAGCTTCGAGCCGATCGCGGCCGCCGACGGCGCCAGCGCGTAGAGGACAATACCGAGCAGGAAGAAGACGTAATAGGTATTCTTGCGCCCGATATAGTCCGACAACGAGGCCCAGAAGAACCGGCCGCCGATATTGAACAGCGACAGCAGCCCGGTGAATCCGGCGGCGATTCCCGCGATGACGACCTTCTGTTCAGCGCTCAGTGCATTGAACTTCAGGTCGGGCAAGCCGAGCAGCGAGCCGGCGAAAATCTCCTGCAGCATCGGCGAGGCCATGCCGATCACGCCGATCCCGGCCGAGACGTTCAGGCACAGCACCCACCAGATCAGCCAGAATTGCGGCGTCTTGTGCGCATCGTCGAGGTGAACGTGATGCTGGGTGATCATGGTCCGCCCTTCACTGGGCGGGGTCCACCCCTCCGGGCGCCACCCCGCGGGTGGCACGCGATAGCCGAACGCGCCGATCATCATGAACACGAAATAGATGGCGCCCATGACGAGGAAGGTTTGCCAGACACCGACCGATGTGGGTGTCTTGAAGACGTTGATCAGCAGGTTGGCCAGCGGCGCGCCGATCATGGCACCGCCGCCAAAGCCCATGATGGCCATGCCGGTGGCCATGCCGCGGCGGTCCGGGAACCATTTCACCAGGGTCGAGACCGGCGAAATGTAGCCAAGCCCAAGGCCGACGCCGCCAACGACGCCGGAGCCGAGCCAGAGCAACCAGAGCTGATGGAAGTAGATTCCGATGGCGCCGAGGACCAGACCGCCAGCCCAACATAGCGCGGCAACCGCCCCGGCCTTGCGTGGGCCAGCGCGCTCGAGCCAGCCCCCCCACGTCGCCGCCGACACGCCGAGCAGCACGAAGAACAAGGTGAACATCCAGCCGAGACTGGACACCCGCCAGTCGCAGGTCGTCGTCACCAGTTCCTGGAAGATCGAGATGTCCGGGCAGGCCTTGGGCTTGTCGAGCCCGATCGCGCGTGACAGCGGCAGCCAGAACACGCTGAACCCGTAGGCCATGCCGATACAAAGGTGGATACAGAGCGCGGCCGGCGGGACCATCCAGCGATTGAATCCCGCCGTCGCGATGATGCGCTCCCGGTCGAGAAGGCCCGCGTTGGCGCCGGGAACTGCTCCCGCGCTTTCGATACTTGCCATTTTGTTTCTCCCCCATGCAGCCGCCTTCGCGCGAGGCGGTCTGTCGTCCCCACTTCAGGTTGTAACCGGTTTCCTCACAGCCTTCATCGCATTCCTGACCAACGGATCAAGCCCCTGCCCGCCGGTTTCCCAATACGCCAGGATCGCCGATCGCATACGGGGCTCCCAGAACTTGTTGATATGGTCAGCGATCGCGGCTGCCGCCTTGTCCTCGCCCTGGCTCTTGAAAAAGCTGCCAATCTGGTTGGCCATGTAGATCAGTTTGTCAGGCGACATCCGACGACGCTCCAGACGAAATTCGGTGCGAATGTGAAAATACTTCGAAGCCGTCGGCTCGCGCAATTGCACAAAGGGTGATATTGGCCGCCTGTGCAGTGCGAACGGCAAGCGCGGTGGGGGCCGAGACCGAGACGATGACCGAGGTTCCCATCGCAGCGGTCTTTTGCACCATCTCGACCGACACCCGACTGGTGAGCAGCACGATGCCCTCCGCACCGGCCAGCGATTGCCGCGCCAGCGCGCCGGCAAGCTTGTCGAGGGCGTTGTGACGACCGACATCCTCCCGCACCGCAACAATGCCGTGTCGCGGATGCCAGAATGCGGCCGCATGGACGGCGCGGGTCGCGATGTTGAGCGCCTGCAGCGGCGGCAACGCCGCCATCGCCGCCATGATCTGCTGCGGCGAGACCTGCAAGCCGCCGGTGACCACCGCCGCCGGCTTGACCGCCTCGGCGATCGAGTCGATGCCGCACAGTCCGCACCCCGTCGGGCCGGCGATATGTCGGCGCCGCTCGCGCAGCCCGACCGCGCGCGACGCCTCGAGCCACATCTGGACGTCGACCCCGTCATCAAGCGGGATGAGGTTGAGCGCCGTAATCTGCCGGGGCGACGTAATCACCCCTTCCGACAGGCTGAACCCGATCGCGAAGTCCTCGAGATCACGCGGGGTCGCCATCATGACCGCGTAGCTGCCGCCATCGTAGGACAGCGCGACCGCGGTCTCTTCCGGAATCGCGCGCCCGCCGCCACTGAAGCCCGTGGCCTCACGCCAGACCTGCCGCTCGGCAACAATTACGGGATCCGTCACTCTCACTCCGCCGCTTCCGACGGCATGATCCGCCGGGACTGTCGGGAAAATTCGTCGTAGCTCTTCTGCCAATCGCTCGGCCCGTTCGACGGCGAGATCTGCACCGCGGTCACCTTGTATTCGGGGCAGTTGGTCGCCCAGTCCGAAAACTCCGTCGTGACTACATTGGCCTGCGTGTCCGGGTGGTGGAAGGTGGTATAGACCACGCCCGGCGCCACCCGATCGGTGATCAGCGCCCGCACCGTGGTCTCGCCCGCGCGGCTTGCAATCTTGACCCAATCGCCGTCCTTCACTCCGCGCTGCTCGGCGTCGTGCGGATGAATTTCGAGCCGGTCTTCCGCATGCCAGACCACGTTGTCGGTGCGACGCGTCTGGGCGCCGACATTGTACTGGCTCAGAATGCGCCCGGTGGTCAGCAGCAGCGGGAAGCGCGGGCCGACGCGCTCGTCGGTCGGGATGTATTCGGTGACGACGAACTTGCCCTTGCCGCGAACGAACCCCTCGACATGCATGACCGGCGAGCCTTCCGGCGCGCGTTCATTGCACGGCCACTGCACCGATCCCAGCTCGTCGAGCTTGTCGTAGGACACGCCGGCGAAAGTCGGCGTCAACGCCGCGATCTCGTCCATGATCTGCGAGGGATGATCGTATTTCATCTCGAAGCCCATGGCTTTGCCCATGGCGATGGTGACTTCCCAGTCCTCCATGCCGTTGCGCGGGCTCATCACCCGGCGCACGCGCTGGATGCGCCGCTCCGCGTTGGTGAAGGTCCCGTTCTTTTCCAGGAAGGTCGAGCCCGGAAGAAAGACGTGGGCGTAGTTCGCGGTTTCGTTGAGGAAGAGATCATGAACGATCACGCACTCCATGGCCGCGAGCCCCGCGGCCACGTGCTTGGTGTCCGGATCCGACTGCAGGATGTCCTCTCCCTGCACGTACAGAGCCTTGAACGTCCCGTCCACGGCGGCATCGAGCATGTTGGGAATGCGCAGGCCGGGTTCGGATTCGATGGTGACGCCCCACGCGGCCTCGAATGAATGCCGCACCGCGTCGCCCGAGATGTGGCGATAGCCCGGCAGTTCGTGCGGGAACGATCCCATGTCGCAGGAGCCCTGCACGTTGTTCTGACCGCGCAACGGGTTCACGCCGACGCCGGGCCGGCCGATGTTTCCGGTCGCCATCGCAAGATTGGCGATGGCCATCACGGCGGTCGACCCCTGGCTGTGTTCGGTCACGCCGAGGCCGTAATAGATCGCTCCGTTGCCGCCGGTGGCGAACAGCCGGGCCGCGGCGCGCAGGCTCTTGGGATCGACGCCGGTCTGCAAGGCTGTCGCCTCGGGACTGTTCTGAGGCAGCGAGACAAACGCCGCCCATTCCTGGAACTCGGTCCAGTCGCAGCGCTCGCGCACGAACCTTTCGTCCGCCAGGCCTTCCGTCACGATCACGTGGGCCATCGCCGTCAGCACCGCGACATTGGTTCCCGGCAACAACGGCAGGTGGAACGCGGCCTCGACGTGGGGCGTTCGAACGAGGTCGATCCGGCGCGGATCGACCACGATCAGTTTCGCGCCTTGCCGCAGCCGCTGCTTCAGCCGCGAGGCGAAGACCGGATGGCCGTCGGTCGGATTGGCGCCGATCACCATGACGACATCGGAATGCTCGACCGAGTCGAAGTCCTGGGTCCCGGCCGAGGTGCCGAAGGTCGTCGCCAGACCGTAGCCCGTCGGGGAATGGCAGACGCGGGCACAGGTATCGACGTTGTTGTTGCCAAAGCCGGCCCGGACCAGCTTCTGCACCAGGTAGGTCTCCTCGTTGGTGCAGCGCGACGACGTGATGCCGCCGAGGGCGTTCTTGCCGTACTTGGCGCGAATGCGGGCGAACTCCGAGGCCGCGTAACCGAGCGCCTCTTCCCAGCTGACCGTTCGCCACGGATCGGTGATCCTGGTGCGGATCATCGGCTCCAGGATTCGCTCCCGGTGCATCGCATAGCCCCAGGCAAAGCGGCCCTTGACGCAGGAGTGCCCGCGATTGGCCTTGCCGTCCTTGTACGGCGTCATGCGCACCACTTCCTCGCCGCGCACTTCCGCCTTGAAGGTGCACCCGACGCCGCAATACGCACAGGTCGTGACCACCGAGCGGTCCGGCTGGCCGATGTGCTCGACGGACTTCTCGATCAGGGTCGCCGTCGGGCAGGCCTGCACGCAGGCGCCGCAGGATACGCATTCCGATCCCATGAATGACTGCATCGCGCCGGGCGAAACACGGCTGTCGAAGCCGCGCCCGGCGATGGCGAGCGCGAAGGTGCCCTGCACGTCTTCGCAGGCCCGCACGCAGCGCGAGCACACGATGCATTTCGACGGATCGTAGGAGAAGTACGGATTGGACTCGTCCTTGGCGAGCCAGTCCGCATTCGCGCTCGCCGCATCCGGCTCGACGAAATGATTCTTGCCGCCGTCGCCATAACGGACCTCGCGCAGTCCCACCGCCCCGGCCATGTCCTGGAGCTCGCAATCGCCGTTGGCGGCGCAGGTCAGGCAATCCAGCGGATGATCCGAGATATAGAGCTCCATCACGCCGCGGCGCAGCTGTTTCAGGCGCTCGGTCTGGGTGTGAACCACCATTCCCTCGGCGACCGGCGTCGTACACGACGCGGGCGTTCCGGCGCGGCCCTCGATCTCGACCAGGCAGAGCCGGCAGGACCCGAACGCATCGAGCATGTCGGTGGCGCACAGCTTGGGGATCTTGGTGCCGTATTCCATGGCCGCCCGCATGATCGACGTTCCCTCCGGAACGACTACCGGGTTGCCGTCGATGGTGAGGGTCACGGATTTGGAGGATTTCGACAGCGGAGTGCCGAAATCGATGCTGTGAACCAGTGTCATAGCGTGGTCCTCCTATTCGGCGGCGTCGGAGCGAACCGCGGCGGCGCCGAAATCTTCCGGAAAGTATTTGAGGGCGCTCATCACGGGATACGGCGTAAATCCGCCGAGCGCGCAGAGCGACCCCAGTTTCAGCGTGTTGCAAAGGTCCTTGAGGAGCGCGACGTTCGCCGACACCTCCCGCCCCTGGCGGATCTTGTCGACCGTCTCGACCCCGCGCGTGGAGCCGATGCGACAGGGTGTGCATTTCCCGCAGGATTCGATGGCACAGAATTCCAGGGCGAAACGGGCCTGCGCCGCCATGTCGACGCTGTCATCGAAGACGACGACGCCGCCGTGGCCGACCAGTCCGTCGCGCGCCGCAAAGGCCTCGTAGTCGAAGGCGGTATCGAACAGCTGCCGCGGGAAATAGGCTCCCAGCGGGCCGCCGACCTGGACCGCGCGCACCGGCCGCCCGCTCATCGTGCCGCCGCCAATATCGTCGACGATTGCGCCGAGGGTGAGGCCGAACGCGGTCTCGAACAGGCCGCCGTGCTTGACGTTGCCCGCAAGCTGGATCGGCATGGTTCCGCGCGACCGACCCATGCCGAGATCGGCATAGGCGCTCGGTCCTTCCGCGATGATGAAGGGAACGGCCGCCAGCGACAGCACATTGTTGATGACGGTCGGAGCGCCGAACAGGCCGCGATGCGCGGGAAGCGGGGGTTTCGCCCTCACCTGCCCACGCCTGCCTTCGAGACTCTCGAGCAGGGCGGTCTCCTCGCCGCAGACATAGGCCCCGGCCCCGACCCTCACCTCGAGGTCGAAGGCATGGGCAGATCCCGCGACAGCCGGCCCCAGCACACCGGCGCGCCGCGCGGCTGCAATGGCCGTGGTCAGCGCGGCGATGGCGTGGGGGTATTCGGAGCGGACGTAGATGTAGCCACGGGTCGCGCCGACGGCCAGGCCCGCGATCGTCATCCCCTCGACGAGGAGCAGTGGATCGCCCTCCATCAGCATGCGGTCCGCAAATGTGCCGGAATCGCCCTCGTCGGCGTTGCAGACGATGTATTTTTGCGGGCCGGCGGCCTGCGCCACCGTTTTCCATTTCACGCCGGTCGGGAAACCGGCGCCGCCGCGGCCGCGAAGCCCGGACTGCACCACGCGCTCGAGGATGGCATCGGCGCCGATCGACAGCGCGGTCTGCAGCCCGGCAAAGCCTCCGTGGCGGCAGTAGTCATCCATCGACTGGGGATCGATCACACCGCAACGGGCAAAGGTGAGACGGGTCTGGCGTTTGAGCCAGGGAATCTCTTCGGTCAGGCCCTGGCGCAAGGGATGGTCCCCGCTGCCGGCAATGCTGTCGAGCAGCGCGCCGACATCCGCCACCGCGACCGGTCCGTAAGCGACCCGACCCGCGGGAGTTGCCACTTCAACCAGCGGCTCCAGCCAGCACAGCCCGCGCGATCCGGTCCTGATCAGCTCGAGCGCGACGCCGCGACGCGCCGCTTCGCGGGTCAGGGCGATAGCGACATCGTCCGCACCAACGGCAACCGACGCGGCGTCCCGCGACAGGTAAAGTTGCACCGTCATGCTTCCATTCTCGCGAGTTGGGCCTCGAGACTTGTGTCGCTGAGGCGTCCGACCAACTTGCCGTCAATCATGGCCGAGGGTGCGACCGCACACAGGCCGAGGCAGTACACATGCTCCAGCGTCACGCGCCCGTCGGCAGTGGTCTCTCCCACCTTGATGCCCAGCCGACGCTCGGCGCAGGCGGCGACCGAGGCGCCTCCCATCGACTGGCAGGCTTCCGCCCCGCACAGCTTGACGACGTGACGGCCTGAAGGCTGTCGGCGAAAGTCATGGTAAAATGATACAACACCGAAGATTTCGGCGCGCGACAGGTTGAGTTCCGCCGCAACGAGGTGGACGGCTTCCTCGGGGATAAAGCCGAATTCCTCCTGCAGGGCGTGCAGCACCGGCAGCGTCGCGCCCTCGATCGTCTTGAATTCGGCAATGATTTCAAGGGCACGCGCTTCATCCCACGGCTCGACCCGCGGTCGGCCCGAGGTTCCAAATGCAGGATCAATCACGTCCATCTCACTCATCCATCAGCCGATTCCGCGAACGAATGCTGAAGGAGGACGCGAGCCCTATCAAGGGTGTCCGGGTTATGCTGCGATAGCAAAACCCGATCGTTCCTCCCCCGATCGATTTAAGATCTCGTCAATCACCTGGAGCGATCGAGCCTCGCCGCCGCCTGGGCGACGTATTTCTGGGTCTGCTGGAACGCTCCTTCCAACGCTTTGGCCTGCGCCGGGTCGGCGATTTCGGCGAAGTGAGCCGCAATTGCATCCGGGGTCCATTCCGCAGGCGGCAAATTGATACCTTCGGTCTCCATGATCCTGATCACGGCGAAAGAGCCCGCGCCGGCACCCATGATGGTCCGTGTCGGCGCGTCCTCGCTCAGCAGATACAATACGGCAGGCGTAATCGCCTCGGGTTTCAAAAGCTCCTGCGCCTGCGGCGGCAGCAACTCCTCGGTCATCCGCGTCGCCGCCGTCGGCGAGATGGTGTTGACTCGAATATTGGTCTTGCGGCCCTCCTCCGCAAGGACATTCATCAACCCCGCCATGGCCGCCTTGGCGGCACCGTAGTTGGCCTGGCCGAAATTCCCGAACAGCCCGGAACTCGACGTGGTGAGAACGATGCGGCCGTAGTTGCGGTCACGCATGCCGCTCCAGACCGCCTTGCAGCAGTTGAATGTGCCGAACAGGTGCACGTCGATCACCTTGCGAAAATCGTCCAGCTCCATCTTGGCGAACGACTTGTCCCGGAGAATGCCGGCATTGGCGACCAGGAGGTCGACACTGCCCCACTGCGAGGTCGCCTTCGCCACCATGGCCTCGACCTGGTCGAAGCGCGACAAGTCGGCGCCGTCCGCGATGGCCTCGCCACCCGCCTTGCGAATCTCATCGACCACCGCATCGGCCGGCCCATGCGACCCACCGGACCCGTCGCGCGCGCCGCCGAAGTCATTGACGACGACCTTGGCGCCGCGGGCGGCCAGACCCAGCGCATGCGCGCGTCCAAGCCCGTTGCCTGCACCTGTCACGATCGCCACGCGTCCGTCGAATCTGATCGTCATGGATGATGGTCCTTTGCTGTAGTGCCGCCGATTTGAAGTAACACAAGCTTCGCAAAC
>JBKQQE010000638.1:0-9775 GCA_052326245.1 Xanthobacteraceae bacterium
CAGCTTTACGACTACGGAATCTATCGGCTGCGGCAGCAGTTGGCGCCGATCCACGGCGTCACGCTCCCCACCCCGGCCGGCGGCAAGTACCGGCAGATCATGGTCGATATCGACCCGCTGAAGCTCCAGGCCAAGGGGCTGACGCCGATCGATGTGGTTAACGCCGTCAACGCCCAGAACCTGACGCTGCCATCCGGCACGGCAAAGATCGGAGACACGCAGTTCACCGTCCGCACCAACGCCGTCCCCGCCACGATAGCGGATCTCAACAATATCCCAGTGAAATTCGTGAATGGGGCCACCGTTTTCGTCAAAGACGTGGGGCAGGTGCACGACGGCAACTTGGTGCAGCAGAACGTCGTTCGCACCGACGGCCGCCGCTCGGTGCTGCTCAGCATCATCAAGAACGGCAACGCCTCCACGCTCGCCGTCGTCAACGCCGTCAAGCAGGCGATGGTCACCGCGCGCGCCGCCG
The DNA here is from genome assembly GCA_052326245.1 of Xanthobacteraceae bacterium. Taxonomy (GTDB): domain Bacteria; phylum Pseudomonadota; class Alphaproteobacteria; order Rhizobiales; family Xanthobacteraceae; genus Bradyrhizobium_A. Next base: position 476 of record JBKQQE010000638.1, read on the forward strand.
CGCCTTCCGGCATGGTGATCAAGGAGCTGTTCGACCAGTCGGTGTTCGTCAGCGATTCGATCCGGGGGCTGCTGAAGGAGGGCGCCATCGCGGCGGTGCTCACCGCCTTGATGATCGTGCTGTTTCTCGGCTCCTGGCGCTCGACGCTGGTGGTGATGATCTCGATTCCGCTGTCGATTCTCTCCTCGCTCGTCGTGCTGTATTTCCTCGGCGACACCATCAACACCATGACGCTGGGCGGATTGGCACTGGCGATCGGCATCCTGGTCGACGATTCCACCGTGACGATCGAGAACACCCATCGGCTGCTGACCGAGAAGCACATGCCGCTGCCCTCGGCGACGCTGCACGGCGCCGCCGAGATCGCGGTGCCGACGCTGGTCTCGACGCTGGCGATCAGCTGCGTTTTCATTTCCGTGGTGTTCCTGCACGGCCCGGCCAAATACCTGTTCACGCCGCTCGGCCTCGCCGTGGTGTTCGCCATGCTGGCGTCCTACGCCTTCTCGCGAACGCTGACGCCGATCACCATCGGCCTGCTGCTGAAGAACGAAAAGCACGGCGCTGATGCCGGCAACAGCTGGTTCGAGCGCCTGTTCCACCGGTTCGAGCATGCCTTCGAGACCATGCGGACGAACTATACCGAGCTCCTCACCGACGTGCTGAAGCATCGGCTGATCATCCCCGGCGTCGCCGTCGTCATCCTCGCGCTGGGCGGCACGCTGTTCATGTATGTCGGTCGCGACTTCTTCCCGATCATCGATGGCGGCCAGATCCAGCTGCACGTGCGGGTGCCGGCCGGCACCCGGATCGACAAGACCGAGCAGATCTTCCAGCAGGTCGAGGACAAGATCCGCGAAATCATTCCGGAGAAGGAGCGCGACCTCATCGTCGACAACATCGGCCTGCCGGCGCGATCCTACAACTTCGCGTTCGGCGACGGCACCGCGACCGGCGTCAACGACGGCGTGATCCTGATCGCGCTGAAGGAAGACCATCAGCCGACGGCGAGCTACGTCAAGAAGCTGCGCCAGGCGTTGCCGGCGGAGTTTCCGGAGAACATCTTCTACTTCCAGGCCGCCGACATGGTGACCCAGATCCTCAACTTCAGCATCCCGTCGCAGATCAACGTCCGCACCGTCGGCTACAACCGCCCCAACAACCTGCGCATCGCCAGGGAGATGCAGCAGAAGATCGCGGCGATCCCGGGCGTCGCCGATGTGCATCTGCAGCAGGAGATGAACGGCCCCGAGCTGTTCGCCGAGATCGACCGCGCCCGTGCCAGCCAGTTCGGGCTGACGGTCAATGACATCGCGCTCAACCTCAATACCAGCCTCTCGTCGTCACAGCAGGTGTCGCCGAACTTCTGGACCGACCCGAAGAACGGTACGCCCTACTATCTGGCGGTGCAGACCCCCGAATACCGTGTCGATACCATCAACGAACTGAAGAACACCCCGGTCACCAAATTCGCCGTCGCCAACAGCAACCCGGTGCCGGGGCTGTTGAGCAACGTCGCCACGCTGAAGCGCGACTCGATCCAGACCAATGCCAACCAGGCCAACGTGCAGCCGCTGTACGAGATCTTCGCCAATGCCGACGGCCGCGACCTAGGCTCGATTTCCAAGGACATCGACAAGGTCGTGGCGCAGTATCAGCCGCAGCTGACGCCGGGCAACCACATCGAGGTGATCGGCCAGATCGACAGCATGAACTCCGCGTTCCGCGATCTCGCCGTCGGCATCCTGTTTGCCGCCGTGTTCGTCTACCTGCTGATGGTGGTGAACTACCAGACCTGGGGCGATCCGTTCGTGGTGATCCTGGCGCTGCCGGCGACGTTCTGCGGCATCGTCACCATGCTCTACGTCACCAACACCACGCTGAGCGTTCCGTCGCTGATGGGCGCGATCATGGCGATCGGGGTGGCGTCGGCGAACTCGATCCTGCTGGTGACCTTCGCGCGCGAGCAGCAGCTCGCCGGCATCAGCGCGTTCGATGCCGCCATCGCTGCTGGCCGCACCCGTATCCGGCCGGTGCTGATGACGGCGACCGCGATGATCGTCGGCATGATCCCGATGGCGATCGGCGGAGCCGGCGAGGAGCAGAACGCGTCGCTGGCGCGCGCCGTGATCGGCGGGCTGTTGTTCGCTACGCCGACGACCCTGTTCGTGGTACCCTATCTTTTCGCCCTGCTGCGCAAAGGCAACGACGGCAAGCCCGCGCGGGGCGTGTTCGCAGAGGACCCGGTATGAACGAGATCTCGCTGCCCCCGGACAACGGCGTCCCGGTGCATGAACGGCCCGACCATCTTGGTATCGTGCCCGCGGCGGCGGCCGCGCGGCGCCCCATTGGCCGTCAGATTCTGGCGATCGTCGTGCTCGTCGTCCTTGCCGGCGCGCTGGGCTACGGTTTCTGGCAGCACTATCGCCTGCACGCCGAGGTGTTGGCGACGGCCGAAGCACGCCGCGATTTCGTCCCCTCGGTGCGCACCGCGGCGATCAAGGCCAGCGACGGTGTCAGGTCGGTGATCTGGCCGGGGACGACCGAGGCGTTCGAGCAGGCCAACCTCTACGCCCGGGCGAGCGGCTACATTTCCAGGCGCACCGTCGATATCGGCAGCCGGGTCAAGGCCGGCGATCTGCTGGCGGAGATCAAGGCCCCCGAGGTCGAGCACCAGATCGCGCAGGCCGAGGGCACGCTGGCGCAGTTGCGCGCGGCCCTGCAGCAGGCGCAGGCCAACCGCGACCTTGCCCAGGTGACGTGGGACCGCGACAGCAAGCTGGTCAAGGACGGCTGGACCACCCAGCAGCAGGGCGATACCGACCGCCTCACCTTGCAGGCGCGGGACGCCGCGGTCGCAGTCGCGGCCGCCAATATCACCGCGCAGGAGGCGCAACTGCGGGTCCTCAATCAGCAGAAGACCTACCAGAGCGTGGTCGCCCCGTTCGACGGCGTCATCACGCAGCGCAATATCGACGTCGGCAGCCTGGTGCAGGCCGATGCGGCCAGCGGGACGATCCTGTTCGCGCTGATGCACAGCGACGTCATCCGCATCCAGCTCTACGTGCCGCAGGACGATGCTTTCGGCGTCGCGCCCGGAACGCAGGCCGTGGTGCGCGTCCCCGAAATGCCGGGCCGCGATTTTCCGGGAACGGTGGCCCGCGTCGCCGACGCGCTGCAGCCCGGCTCGCGGACGCTGCTGACCGAAATCGACGTGCCCAACCCCGACCACGCGCTCTCGCCGGGCGTGTATTGCCGGGTCGAGCTCAGGATTCCGCGCAAGACGCCGTCGCTGATCGTTCCCTCCGAGGCGATCATCTTCAACCGCGACGGCCTCAGCGTCGCCGTGGTCGAGGATGGGGTGGCGCGCATCCGCGCCATCACGTCGGTGCGCGACCTCGGCACGTCGGTGGAGGTGAGTGCGGGGGTGAAGAGCGGCGACCGGGTGATCCTCAACCCGCAGGTCGAACTCGCCGACGGCACCAAGGTGGCGCTCCGACAATAGGCGCCATCGCCCGCGGCAGTGGTATCCTCGATTTTGCCGGCGCGGCCGGTTTGGCCGGTGCGTTCGGCCGCATGATTCGCTTGCGTTCCGGCCTCCGATTCAGGCACTCAGGAGCGGGCGCCAGGGTGTACCCCGTACGTTCTCGTCTGAACAATCCGTCTGACTGATTTGGCTGGATGATTTGAACCTCGAGGCGCAACAACCGGACTTGGTCACCGTGGAGGCTCCGCGGCGCAGCGGCAGCATCCTGCTGGTGCTGGTCGTGGCGGCGGGGATCGTGGCGGCGGCGGTGGCGTTCATGGTGATCGGACGGGCCCAGGCCCAGCCCTATATCCTGGGGCTGCTGGCACTGCTCGCCGTGGTCGGGCTGTTCTGCCTGTTCGGTTTCGCGGCGGGGATCGTGCGCTTCGCCGACCGCGCCTCGGAAGACCCGGTGATGCGCCAGATCGCCGATCTGGCGTTCGACGGCATCGCCGTCACCGACGGTCACGGCCATGTCATCTACGCCAACGCGTCGTATCTGGCGCTGACCGGGGCCGACGGCGCCGACGACGTGCGCCCGGTCGAGCGGGTCTTCATCGGCAACCCCGACGTGTCGGAGGCGGTGTTTCGCCTGCTCAAGGCCTCGCGCGAAGGCAAGCGGCAGCTGGAAGAGGTGCGCGTCGCGGCGTCCGACGGTGCCCATGGCCGATGGCTGCGGCTTCGGGTCCGGCCGCTCGCTGCCGCCAAGCGATTCGCGAAGTTCACGGTGTGGTCGATCGCCGACATCACCCGCGACCGCGAGCGCCAGGAAGACGTCTTCCAGGAGCTGCAGCACGCCATCGAATATCTCGATCACGCCCCGTGCGGGTTCTTCTCCGTCAATCCGGCCGGCGAGGTGGTCTATATCAACGCCACGCTGGCGGGTTGGCTCGATCAGGACCTGGCGGAAATCGGCTCGGGCGGACTGAAGCTCGCCGATATCGTGTCGGGCGACGGCGCCGCGCTGTTGACCGCGATCACCGGCGATCCGGGCGATGTCAGGACCGAGACCTTCGACGTCGACCTGCGCCTGCGCAACGGCAAGACGCTGCCGGCGCGGCTCTATCACAAGCTGGCCTTCGGGGCCGACGGCCGCCCCGGGGCCTCGCGCACGCTGGTGATCAGCCGGGCCCGCGAGGACGGCGCCGATCCGCAGCGCACCGCCGAGGTGCGCTTCATGCGGTTCTTCGACCACACGCCGATGGCGATCGCGACCGTCGACCGCTCCGGCGCGGTGGTGCGGTCCAACGCGCGGTTCGCCAAGCTGGCGCAGAGCCTGCCGTCGGCGCCGGGCGCCAACAAGTCGATCCTCGCGGTCGCCAGTCAGCGCGATCGCGCCGCGCTGTCGGCGGCCATCGCGCGCGCCGCCGAGGGCCAGGGCGACATCGCGCCGGTCGAGGCCATGCTCGACGGCACCGCGGAGCGCTGGGGCCAGTTCTTCGTCACGGCGGTCGAGAAGGACGAACGTGATGCCGAGGTCGCGATCGTCTACATGCTGGAGACCACCGACAAGCGGACGCTGGAGAACCGCGTCACCCAGCAGCAGAAGATGGAGATGGTCGGCCAGCTCGCCGGCGGCATCGCCCACGACTTCAACAACGTGCTGTCCGCCATCATGATGGCCAACGACTTCCTGCTGAACGCGCACAAGCCGACCGATCCGTCGTTCCAGGACATCATGCAGATCAAGCAGAACGCGACGCGCGCCGCCACGCTGGTGCGGCAGCTGTTGGCGTTCTCGCGGCGCCAGACGCTGCGGCCGCAGGTGCTCGATCTCGGCGACGCGCTGTCCGACCTGACGATGCTGCTGCGCCGCCTGATCGGCGAGAAGGTCAAGCTCGACCTCGTGCACAGCCGCGACCTGTGGCCGGTGAAGGTCGACGTCTCGCAATTCGAGCAGGTCATCGTCAATCTCGCGGTCAATGCCCGCGACGCCATGCCGGACGGCGGCAAGCTCACCATCCGCACCGCCAACGTCAGCGCGGCGGATGCGGCGCGGCTGCCCTACAAGGGGATGCCGGCGGCCGACTATGTCAGCATCGACGTGGTCGATACCGGCACCGGCATTCCGCCCGAGATCGTCGAGAAGATCTTCGAACCGTTCTTTTCGACCAAGGAAGTCGGCAAGGGCACCGGGCTCGGCCTGTCCACGGTGTACGGCATCGTCAAGCAGACCGGCGGCTTCGTCTATGTCGATTCCGAGGAGGGGCACGGCACCGCATTCCGGATCTTCCTGCCGCGCCACCATCCCGAACTCGAACCGGCCGTCGAGCCGGCTGCCGCGGCCCAGGGCCAGGAGGCCGCGGCGAAGCCGCGCGCCGATCTCACCGGGCACGGCACCATCCTGCTGGTCGAGGACGAGGAAGGCCTGCGTTCGCTCAACGCGCGCGGCCTGCGCTCGCGCGGCTACACTGTGCTCGAGGCCTCCAACGGCGTCGAGGCGCTCGAGATCCTCGAGGAGCAGGGCGGCGCGGTGGACCTCGTGGTGTCCGACGTGGTGATGCCGGAAATGGACGGGCCGACGCTCTTGAAGGCGATGCGCGGCCGCAACCCGGACCTCAAGATCATCTTCGTTTCCGGCTACGCCGAGGACGCCTTCGCCCGCAGCCTGCCCGAGAACGAGCAGTTCGCGTTCCTGCCGAAGCCCTTTACGCTCGCCCAGCTGGTCGCCCAGGTGAAAGAGACCATGTCCGGCGCCTGAATGCGGCGCGGACCCGCGGCCGCTCCGGATACCGCTACCACTACCGGGACCGCGACCGAGCGCCGCAGGGGGTAAGCCTCCCGACCGCTTCTTTTCCCCGGTGTCTGAGCTTATCTGGGGCACGAGTTCCCGATCCGGGACATGAGGTTATCAAGATGAGTGGACGTTTTTCGCTGCGCGCCGTTGTGAAGAGCCTGGCGATCGCGCTGGCGCTGGTGTTGCCGCTGGTGCTGGCGGTTCCCGGCGCCGACGCCCGGATTGGCGGCGGCCTGAGCTCCGGCTCGCGCGGCATGCGCAGCTTCGCGGCGCCGCCGTCGACATCGACGGCGCCGAACGCGGCGCGACCGTTCGACCGCAGCATGGCGCAGCCGTCGGGCCCCGGGCTCGGCACCGGGATGGGCGGCGGATTCTTTCGTCGCCCCGGGCTGTTCGGCGGCCTGATGGCCGGGTTCCTCGGCGCCGGGCTGTTCGGCATGTTGTTCGGCGGCGGCCTGTTCGGCGGATTGGGCGGATTTTCGTCGCTGATCGGTCTGGTGCTGCAGATCGGCCTGATCGTCATCGTGGCGCGTCTGGTGATGTCGTGGTGGCGGCAGCGCAACGTCGCCTATGCCGGCGCGGCGCCGCTGGCCGGCCAGCGGCCGGCCACGGGCGGCGGGTTCGGGCTCGGCCTCGGCGGCGGCAACGTCGCGCCGCTCCAGATCGGCCCCGACGACTACGATGCGTTCGAGCGCGTGCTGGGCGAGATCCAGGAGGCGTGGTCCAACGAAGACGTCGGCACGCTGCAGCGCCTGGCGATGCCCGAGATGGTGACGTATTTCACCCGCGACATTGCCGCCAACCAGAGCCGCGGCGTCGTCAACAAGGTCTCGAAAGTGAAATTGCTGCAGGGCGACCTGTCGGAAGCCTGGCGTGAAGGCGATGTCGACTATGCCACCGTCGCGATGCGGTACTCGCTGGTCGACAAGACCCTGGACCGCCATGTCGGCCGGCTGGTCGAGGGCAGCGACACCCCGGAAGAGGTCACCGAAGTCTGGACCTTCCGGCGCGACCACGGCACCGTCTGGCGGCTGTCGGCGATCCAGCAGGTGTGAGGGGCCTGCCGTTCGAGGCAGCGCTACCGGTTCCGCCCATCGACCGGGGTCATCGTCAGTTTCGACAGATCGATCTGGTCGATGGTGGAGACGTTGAGCGCGATCACGCGTGTGCCGTCGGGCTTCGCGCCCTCGGCGAAAATCTCCACCCCGCACTCGGCGCAGAGCCGATGCCGGATCGCCCGCTGGTTGAACAGATAGTCCTTCAGAAGCTCGTCGCCGGCGCGAAGCCGGAAACTCTGCGGCGCGAGAAACGCGAAATGCAGTCCCCGCTTGGTGCAGATCGAGCAGTTGCAGGCGGTGACCATCGCGAGGTCGCTGGTGCATTCGTAGCGTACCAGGCCGCAATGGCATCCTCCGGTAAAGGTCTTCGCCACGGTCATTGATCCCGTCCGGTTTGCGGAACCGGAACTCTGGTCAGGCTTCGCGGCAAAGCTGCGGCGGATGGAACTGGCGGCACGGTTTTTATGCCGTGATTCTGCCGCAAGCCTCAGGCCGACTGGGCGGCGTCAGGAGTCGGCATCTCGGCCGGCGGCGCGCGGCGCGCGGCGCCGGCCGTCAGCGGTGGGGGACAATGACATGGCGACAACGACATGGCGGTGATGGTCGGGACCACGAAAAGCCGCTGGCTGAAATCCGCCCGCAAGTCGGCCCATTTGCGCGCGCGGCCGCTGACCGCTTTCGATCGCAAGGGCAAGGGCATGCTCGGCGCCGCAGCCTGGTGCGTGTTCAGCCGCTCCTGGCGGGCCGAGATGCGCCGGCTGCGCGGCGAGTTCGCGGCGGCGGGCCATCATGCGGCCGACACCGACGGCTGATCGGTTCCAGTCAGCAGCCGCGACAGATGCTCTTGATCCTGGTGTCGAGCACCTTGTCGATTTCCTCGGAGGCGGCCCCGACGTGTTCGTTGTTACCGGCCTGGCGTTCGCCGGTGGAGCCGGTATGCGCGGTGCCGCTGCCGTGAATTCCCAAATGACGCGCCGCGTGGCGCCCATGACTGGTGCGCGCGTCGGCGATCGAAGGCGCGGCAACCGCGAGCAGCAGGCCGAGAGCCAGGCGGGATGGAGCGATCAGGCGTCGGCGGGACATGGCGATCGTCTCGGATGATATTGCCGGGACCCTCAACATAGGGTGGAAGGCGAGGCGGCTCAACCCGCCGCCACTTGTCTTTGGCCGTGCGGCGGCCCACGCTTGCCGGGTCCGCGGGCGCTAGTGTGGTGGATTTGACATTCGCTTCAGTATTGCCGCGAACTCTCAAAGCGAATGACAAATCCAAAACCACACTAGAATCGTATAGTTGCTAGTGTCCCCTTGGTTCTAACATTCGCAAAAGAACCTGCCGCTAAGTGATGCGAATGTTAGAACCGGGACACTAGGGGAACCTCATGCGTTACCAGCTTCACTACTGGCCCTCGATCCAGGGCCGCGGCGAATTCGTCCGGCTGGCGCTGGAAGAGGCGGCGGCGGACTACGTCGACGTGGCGCGTGGGCCGGGCGGTACCGCGGCGATGCAGCGGCTGATGGCGGGCAACGGTACGGCGACGCCGCCGTTTGCGCCGCCGTTCCTGGTGGCGGGCCGGCAGGTGATCGGCCAGACCGCCAACATCCTGCTGTATCTCGGGGGACGCCATGGGCTCGCGCCGAAGCGCGAGGCAGGGCGGCTGTGGGTGCACCAGGTTCAGCTCACCATCGCCGATCTGGTGCTGGAAATTCACGACACCCATCATCCGCTCGGTCCGATGCGCTACTACGAGGAGCAACTCGTGCCGGCGAAGCTGCGCGCGGCGGAATTTCGCGACAGCCGCGCGCCGAAATATCTGCGCTATTTCGAAGGTCTGCTGGAGCACGGCGGCGGCTATGTCGCCGGGCGCCGGCTGAGCTATGCCGACCTGTCGCTGTTCCAGATCGTCGCGGGAATGCGCCACGCGTTTCCGAAGGCGATGAAGCGCATCGAGCGCAAGTGCCCGCGCCTGACCGGCCTGAACGAC
>JBKQQE010000639.1:0-5461 GCA_052326245.1 Xanthobacteraceae bacterium
TGAAGTTCTGCGCGCTGCGTAGCGTGGGAGTTGCGTAGAAAACGCCAGGGCCGGCCGGTCAAAAGCCGCCTGATCCAACCGAAACGGTCGGCGTCTCCCGAAACCAACCGACTTTTGCAACAAAATCCGCCAAACTCGGAAGTCGTCCCCCACGTAAGTTGCCCAAAAAAAGCCGCCCGAGGCAGCTCTCAATCCAATCCTTACGAGCGCATATCAATTTGCGGCTCTACTATTTGGCGGTAGGCTGGATGCTTTCAATCCTGACGACTGTTCCGACTGAAACGATGAAAAGGATAATTATGACGTTGCCCCTGCCGTTTAATCCATGTTGAACTGGAGTCTGGCCCTTTAGAGAAGGACCAGGCAATGAAGCGGAAGCGGTTTACGGAAGAGCAGATCATCGGGGTTTTGAAGGAGCACGAGCTGGGTGCGAAGACGGCCGATCTTTGCCGCAAGCACGGGATCAGCGAGGCGACCTTCTACAACTGGAAGAGCAAATTCGGCGGCATGGACGTGTCCGAAGCCAAGCGACTGAAGCAGCTTCAGGACGAGAACGGCAAGCTGAAGAAGCTGCTGGCCGATGCCATGCTCGACAACGCGGCCTTGAAGGATCTGCTGTCAAAAAAATGGTGACGCCCGCTGTGAAGCGAGAGGCGGTCGCTCGTCTCAGGACGGAACACCAGATGAGCGAACGGCGGGCGTGTCGGGTGATCGGCTGCCAACGGATGACGGTGCGTTATCGCTCCCGGCGCCCGGACGATCCGGTCTTGCGCGAACGTCTGCGGGCTCTGGCACGGGAACGCCGGCGGTTCGGCTATCGCCGGCTTCTGATCTTCCTGCGTCGGGAGGGCTTCATCGTGAACCACAAGCGGTTGTTTCGCATTTACCGGGAAGAGCACCTCATGGTCCGCAAACGAAGTGGCCGCAAAAGAGCTCTGGGAACACGGGCGCCCATGGCGGTTCCGCTGATACCGAACGATCGCTGGTCGCTCGACTTCGTATCCGATCAACTCGCGAGCGGTCGCAGATTCCGCATCCTGGCGATCTTCGACGACTGCACCCGGGAATGCCTCGCAGCCGTGGCCGACGTCTCGTTGTCAGGCCGCCGGGTGGCGCGCGAACTCGATCTTCTGATCGCCACGCGCGGCAGGCCCAGGACGATCGTCAGCGACAATGGTACCGAGCTGACCAGTAACGCGATCCTGTGCTGGGTCGATCAAACCGACGTGGGGTGGCACTACATCGCACCGGGAAAGCCAATGCAAAATGCCTTCGTCGAGAGCTTCAACGGGCGTCTGCGGGACGAGTTCCTGAACGAGACACTGTTCACCTCTCTGCCGCAGGCTCGCCTCGCCCTCGAAGACTGGCGACGCGACTACAACAACGTGAGGCCACACTCGCGCATCGGCTGGCTGGCACCGGCCGTCTACGCGGCCCAATTCTCACCCCAACCAGGCCAAGGCGCTGCGCTCCGCAAGGGCTCCGCGCCTTGGCCGACGGCTGCAACTATGCAAGATGGCAACCGCCAGACTCTCACTGCAACTGGATAAGAGTCGGGGGCAACGTCATGGTGGTTCGGAAATTCCCTTCATCTGTGCCGCGATCTCTTAAAGGGAATTTCCGAACCAAACCACACTGAAATCAAAGATTTTCAGTGTCCTTCGAATCCGAAGTTCGCCCACGAGGGCGCCGCAAATTCTGGCGAACTTCGGATTCGGGACACTGGAGCCCGCGGCGGGGTGGGTAGCGAATGTCAAATCCACTCCACTAGCTCAGGGGTGAGACCGTCAACGGCTGCTTGCACTTCGCGACGCAGCGACTTCCTCCAGGAGGTCGACATAGCTGGCGGCCACCTGATCCCAGCCGTAGTTGAGCGCGGTAGCGCGGGCGCCTTTGCGAAGTTCGCTCATCAATGCCGGATTGGAGAGAGCGGCGTCGAGCTTGGCGGCAATATCGTCCGCCCGCATCTCGATCCGGTAGCCGTTCTTGCCGTCGACCAGGTAGTCCTCGATGCCGCCGACCGGCGTCGCAAACACCGGAAGCGAGCACGCCATCGCTTCCATGCACACCAGCGAGAACGTTTCATAGGCGGTGGGCAGCACGAACGCATCGGCGGCGGAATACAGCGCCGGCATGTCGGCTCGCGCGCCGGCGAAAATCAGGCGGGGCGCCGATTTCGTCGATAGCTTTCGATAGGCCGCCGGGTTGTCGGATCCGACCACCAGCAGCCAGACGTCGTCGCCGAGGCGCTCGAGAGCGCCGATCGCGTGGGCCAGTCCCTTGCGGCTGAATTCATGCCCCGCGAACAGCAGCAGCCTGGCGTTGTCGGGAACACCGAATTCTCGCCGGATGGCGCCGCGCGCGGCCGCATCGTAGCTGAAACGCGCCAGATCGATGCCGTTGGGAATGACCCGGATGCGGGCTTGCGGCACCGCGTACAGGCCGGCCAGTTCCGTTGCGACGCGGGGCGAGACGGCGACGAACATCCGGTAGCGGAGGCCGCCGATCATCCAGCGATCCCGCAGTCCGACCCAGAGATGCATCGGATTGAATTGCCACAGCCAAGAATGCGCGCGCCGCTTCTCGATCAGGCTCTGGGCGTTGACGGCGTGGACGACGAGGACATCCCCCTTCAGGCTGTCGCCGTGGCTGATGACGACGGCGTCACGGTGCCGGCGCAGCGCCCAGGTCGCCGCCAGCGTGAAGATCGGAAACACGATGACGCGTCCCAGATGTCGCAATGGGCCGCGGGTCGGGATAAATGATAGCCAGGGAGCGACGCGGTCGACCGACGTGCCCGGGTCAGCCGTCTGTCCGACCGTGGCCGTGATCACCGTATTGTCGATGCCAGCGCGGCCGAACGCGCGTGCCAGCTCGAAAGCGACCGTTTCGACGCCTCCGGCACTGCTCAGTTCGGCGACGACTTGGGCGATCTTGATGGGCATGCCGGCAGTTTATAGGGGGTTTGTCTTGGGAATTCGTGAAATCCATCTGGGGGCGCTGTTGTTGGCTGTGCTGGCGGTGCCGGCCTGGGCCGCGGATATCCCGTTGGTTAACAGTCCCTTGCGGGCTCGCCTCGGCGGCGGCAACATCGTCACGCACCTTGCCGGCAAGGGGACCGCGCAGCTCTATGCGGCGCTGCACGGCGCCGGCGCGCGGCTCGGCCGCATGGACTCCTACGGCTGGCGGAACCTGGCGCGCGAGCCCACCCCCCATGATTTTGACGCCGCGATGCTCGAGGCCCACAGCAACGGCATCACGCCCATCATTCTGCTCGAGTACGAAGGCAGCTACCAGACGCTCAATCCGCCGCAACCGGTCGGCTCCTATGCGGACTGGTTCGCCGCCGGAAAGGCCTACGCGCAGCGATTTCGGCCCGGCGGCGCATGGGGGATCGAGCATGGCATCCCGGACTGGGGCGTGACGATCTTCACGGCGATCAACGAGCCCGACGTTCAGGCCAGCATCCCGCCGCAAGACTATCGCAGCGCCCTGGAAGGCCTCGCCGACGGCGTGCACAGCGTCGACAAGGCATTGCGCGTGGTGCCCGGAGGGTTCGCGACCTGCAATTCCCATGGTGACGCCACCCTGCGAGGCTATGGTCCAGCGATCGCGCGCCTGCTCGAAGACGGGCATCTCGACGGCATCGATCTGCATACCTACTACAACGCGAAATGGTACCCGCTCACGCGCGGTCGCGCGTTTTCCGTCCAGACCTGCTTCGACCGGATCAAGGCCGCGCTCGGACTGAGCCGCGACATCAATTTCTACGCCACTGAATTCAACGTCGCCCGCGATGGCGCGTGGAACGCTCCCGAACTTGCCGCGCGGTTGTTTCTGACCGCGTTCTGGGACGAGGTGGGTGTCGTCCGCGCTGACGGTCGCAGCTCGGCGACGGTGCTGGCGTTGCCGTGGAATCTCGCCGATACCGGCCGGATCGAAGGCCCGGCCTATGCGATGGCCGCCACCGAAAATCCGTGGTCGCCCGAGGCGCGCGCAAAGGTTCTTCATCTGGTCCTGCAGCTTGCAGGCGACATGACATTCAGTTCGCTCGATCCCCGTGCCGGAGAATACCGGCTCGAGGGCAAGGATGGTCAGCTCCTGGTCTGGCAGGACTTGCCGGGCTGGACCGACCATCCGGGTCAACGGTGGGAAGTCACGGTGCCGGATTGGGCGCCGCGCGTTGAACTGTACGGATGGGATGGCGCGCGCCGCAGCTTCGTGGCGGATCATGGCAAGGTGGTGATCGACGGCCTTGCGGGAAACGAGACCTACATGTTGAAGGTGCCTCGGCCTTGATCGCAGGTGCCGTTTCGCGGGCGATCAAGCCGCGGCGGAGCGGCGCTTCGAAACGGCGGTCGCGGTGGGCGTCGACCCGTGCGATAGTCGGCGCTGCGATCAGGCAATCGGCACGACCATGAACCTATTTGTATTCGGCTTGGGATATTCGGCGGCCTTCGTTGCCGGCAGCCTCGCAGCCAAGGGAGCAAGCATCGCCGCGACCGTTCGCGCGCAGTCGAAGGCCGGCCAGCTCGCCGGCGCCGGCTATTCGATGCATCTGTTCTCCGGGCAGGGGCGCGACGAATCCATCGCTTCCGCGCTGGCCCGGGCCGATGCCGTGCTGATCTCGATCCCGCCCGTCGCGGAACGGGAGCCGGTGCTCGAGATCTATCGTCATGACCTCGCGACGGCGCCGCGGTTGCGCTGGATCGGCTACCTGTCGACCATCGGGGTTTATGGCGAGCATGCCGGCGCGTGGGTCGATGAAGCCACGCCGCCCCGTCCGCGTGGCGAGCGGTCGCGGCGTCGGCTCCAGGCCGAACAGCAGTGGCTTGAGTTTGGCGCGACCACTGGCGTTCCCGTCCAGCTGTTTCGGCTGGCGGGAATCTATGGCCCCGGCCGCAACCAGCTTGTCCAGCTCGCCCGGGGCACGGCGCGGCGCATCGTCAAGCCGGGCCATGTCTTCAACCGTATTCATGTCGAGGACATCGTCCAGGCCGTCGAGGCGTCGCTTGCCCGTCCCCGCGCCGGCGCCATCTACAACGTCGCCGACGACGAACCTGCGCCGCCCCAGGATGTGGTCGCATTCGCCGCGGCCTTGTGCGGCCTGGCGCCGCCGCCGGAGATCCCGCTCGAGCACGCCGAATTGACCGAGATGTCGCGAAGCTTCTTCCGAGAGACCAAGCGGGTGCGCAACCGGCTGATGAAGCAGGAATTGGGCGTGACGCTGCGCTATCCGACCTATCGTGAAGGACTGACCGCGCTGCGTGCCGCGGGCGAGGGCCCCTGAACGAGGCATGGCCCTCCGGGGGGGCGGAAGCCGTTGTCAGGCAACCTCGTGCGGGTTATGGATCTGCCACACGCCCCGAACCCGAGCGGAACGCACCCATGAGCGATCAACTGCCCGACCGGCTGTCCGTCGATCCCCGAAGTCCGTACTACAATGCGGAAGTCCTGACCC
>JBKQQE010000640.1:0-2556 GCA_052326245.1 Xanthobacteraceae bacterium
GAATCACCCAACCCCATTATTGACGGCGCCTCACCCAGCGCCGCTTCCGATTCCTGAAAATCGTTATTTGATTTTTACCAGGGGGGGCCGAAAATCGATATCTGTTCGTGGCAAAAATCATTAAAAAAAAATATCCAATAAAGTAGCTAGTTCGTGAGTTTGCATAGAGATACGACAATTGCCTGTTATTTTCGCCTAATTACTGGGCGGTGCGGTGCAGCATGGCTGTTCGCAAAAGTTATTAATTTGTATCCTCGCGTCGGGCGTCTGCATCCCGAATTTGCGTGCCGTTTCCGGCGGCAAACCGGGTACTGATGCGTCCTCGCGGGGAGCTGCGGATGTCGGCAAGTGTCGATGATTGCCCGCCAAATTGAGACGAAATCGCCGCTGAATGCGGCGATCCGCGTCCGCGGTGCCGATCCGTACGGGACGGACCAGGAGGACTGCGGCGGCTATTTTTTTTCAACTGTATCGCGTTCCAAACCGTATCGAATAGCAACGGGAAGAATCGTAGCGTTTTGCAACCACCGCGAGTTGGGCGACACGGAGCGATGGCAATGGATGTGAAGGCAAAGGTCGGCCGCCGGAAATTGGCTCCTCCGGTGGCGGAAGACTATGAATTCAGCTTCGTGCCGGGCGAATTGCGCTCGCAGTGCCATCGCCTGATCGTGTCGTTCCATGAAATGCACGGCTATCCGTGTCTGCCGGACATGCTCTGGAAGGCTGGACTCGCCAGTCTGATCGAGAAGCACAAGGCCTTGAACGAGGCGCTGCAGAAGGCCAGCACCGCGCGAAGCGCGCGCCGGGCCAACGAGTATTTCATCATCGTCGCCGCCGAGATTCTCGCGCTCGAAATCCTGGCGCGCGACTATGCGAACTGGAGCGGTGCCCTGCCGTCGGCGAAAGCCACGGCGCTCGAATTGCTTGGCGGCAACACCCCGGTGGTGCGAACCTGGTTGATCGAGCACTACTTGTACCCGCCTCGATACGATACCCCGGCAGCCCGGGTGGGCCTGACGCCGCCGCCGCCGAGCCTGGGCGCGTCGCTACAGGTTCCGACGGAGGCCGGTTCGCGGGGGACGGTCGCGATCGACCGGCCGGACGGCCGAACGGTCGGCAACGTTTCCCTTGGCGTCGTCGAGTAGCGCCAGCGGATAGCCCTGGCGGTACTCCGGCCAGATGCGCTTCAGGCTACTGATATCATTATCAAAAGAATGAAAAATGCGGGCGCGTCCTCAGCTCCAGCGGACGCGCGCGTGCGACAGCAATGATATTTCAAATATATGTTTTCAGGCGGGAAACCATATAGTAAAAACATGTTGTTTTCGTGCATCGTGGAACTGCCGGGGCAGTCAAGGTCACGTGGACGGTGGTGAGCCGGGCCGCGACGATCGACAGCAAACAACAATTCAACAGGACGCGCTGCTGTCCCTTACGGCACCACCTGCAGCACTTAGAGATTAGGTCGGGATTTTTGCGCGGGCCGCAAAGGTTATGAGCGTGCTGTGGGTTCAATGACGAACCCGGCGCGACACCTCCGCGGGATCTGATGGATGAACGTGGAGCAGGTTGTTCAAAGAGATTCCGGCAGCGCCGCCGGCAAGCTGGCCAGTGCATTGGCGTGCACGGGGATGGTTGCGCCGATCCATCCGGCAATCCGCGGCATCGTGTCGAGCGCTTCGAACATGACGGCGGAGCCTGCGGCGGAAATCCATGAGTAGAGTTCGCAACACGGTTCTGGTGATCGATGACGAGCCCAAGATCAGGCGCTTTCTGCGCGCCGGGTTCGAACTCCATGGCTTTTCAATTCTCGAGGCCGCAACCGGCGCGGAAGGCCTCAAGTCCGCCATGCTGAACAATCCCGACCTGATCATCCTCGATCTCAGGCTGCCCGACATCGGCGGCAGCGAAGTGCTCGAGCGCCTTCGCGGCTGGGCGACGACACCCGTGATCATTCTGTCGGTTGAATCCGACGAGGCGGAAAAAGTCCGACTGCTGAAGGCCGGCGCGGACGACTACGTCACCAAGCCGTTCGGCATCGCCGAACTGGTGGCCCGTTGCGAAGCCGCCATCAGGCGTTTCTTCCGGGGCAAGACCGAACAGCCGGTGGTCGTGACCGGACCGCTGACGATCGATCTGGTGACGCGCAAGGTCACCTTGAACGCCAGGGAGCTCAAGCTCACGCGCAAGGAGTATCAGCTGCTGCAGATTCTCGCCGCCCATGCCGGTCTGGTCGTGACCCATGATCTGCTCATCCGG
The DNA here is from genome assembly GCA_052326245.1 of Xanthobacteraceae bacterium. GTDB lineage: Bacteria > Pseudomonadota > Alphaproteobacteria > Rhizobiales > Xanthobacteraceae > Bradyrhizobium_A. The sequence goes on from JBKQQE010000640.1 coordinate 2,260, forward strand.
GATATCTGGGGCGACAACCAGGGCGACAATATCCAGTACCTGCGCATCCTGGTGCGCAAGCTGCGGCAGAAGATCGAGGCCGACCCCAACCGCGCGCGCCTGTTGGTGACCGAATCCGGCGTGGGCTATCGGTTGCGTTCGCCCTTCACCGAACAACCCGAAGCCGTGGACGCGGCGCCGGATCTCGCCTGACTGGATCGCGTCGGCCGATCTGAGCCGCGGGATCGAGTGCGGTGCGCCGATTTTTGCCAGTCCTTAACGACGGCTTAACGGGGCCTGCCTAGTGTGGCGTGTCTG
>JBKQQE010000641.1:0-15711 GCA_052326245.1 Xanthobacteraceae bacterium
AGCCGCGATCTCTCTTGACCTGCGGCGGGCGCTGCGGCTCGGGCTGCGTGTTGCGGACGGCTTCGGTCAGCATCTCGCGCAACTCTGTCTTGGTCTTCGGGGGTTGTCGCGCGGTGGATTTTCGCCATTGTGCCATGAAACCTATATGGGGATGCCGGAGCGGGAATTAAACCCCACTGGCGGCTGCGATTTTCTCTTTTGTCGTTCCAGGTACGACGCCGCCTATTGCCCATTTCAGCAGGGCTGGAACGTGATGCGGACGGCAAGATCAGCGTCGCGCAAATAAATCAAACAGGAGATCGGGGATCGCTCGGCCGCACAGGGCCCGAAGCGCGCAAGGCAACAGCAGTGCCGGCCGCGTCAGGCGTGCAGATAAGACAGCAGCAGCATCGCGTTGACCGCGCTGGCGCACACCAGCCCGGCGACCAGCGTCACTTGCATCGCCGCTTCTTCGCAGGTCGATTTGAGAATCGCATACACCATGGCTTCAGTCTGACTCGCCCCCACGCGAAGAGTCTCGCAGATAATTTTTCGCCGTCCCTCTTGCCGAAAAGCGGCAGACGAGTCCGTCTGCCGATTCTCGCTTGATGCCCGCGCGACGCGGCGCTTCCGCGGCCGCATCAGGCCGCCGGCGTCCGTCCCTCCTCGACCGCGACGCACACCAGTTCGCCGGCGTCGGTCACGCCCGCAGCCGCGGTGCGCACGATGCGTTCCGCCATCCTGGCTTTCGTGGCCGGCGTGCGGTTCTGTTCCGAAATACGATCCACCGCCTCGTCCAGCACCGCCCTCAGCATCACGACAAATTCGGTGTCAAACCCGTTGTTCGGAACAAACGACATGCGGCGCCTCCGTTGCGATGGGGCGGTATTGATGGCCGCGTATCGTGACCGATGTGAGTCCGCCGGATTAAAACTCGGTAATGCGGCCGGGAACTCGAGCACGACGCAGCGGTGGTGCGCGGCGAGATTCATTTCCCGAGATACATATCCGATGTCACCGTGCTTCACGCCGCGGCAAAGGCGGATGGCGTCAGCGCGTCAGCTTTTCCATGTCGGGAAACGGCGTATAGGTCGCGCCCGTGCACATTTCCCGGCCCTTCTCGAGCAGGCGCTCCATCCGGCCGTCGAGGAACACCGCGGCGCGTTCGCCCGCGCCGCCGGCGGTATTGCCCTGCCCCGACGCCGAGTAGCGCAGGCAAACGATATAGCGCTCATGGCCGGAGATGGTGTGCAGCTCCGGCGCCGCGATCTCGGCATCGTGCACCGACTTCAGGTCGTTGAGATAGGTATGCATGAAGGCGAGGATGTCGGCCTTGTAGCCGTCGGGAAACGGCTGCACCGCGTATTTGGCGCTCGGCATGAAGGTACCGTTGTCTTCGTCCATGCCGGCGCATCCGCCGACCAGCAACGCCGCACAGAGGGCGGCGACACCACGCATATTGACGACCAACCGACGGCTCGCAACACGATGAATCATGATCTCGCGAACCTTAGAACATTTCAGGCGCCCGGGAAAAGCCGGTCGCGGCAGAAAGCCCCGGAGCGTGGCTCCGGGGCCCCCTGATGGGGCGGACAGACGCGACGGCGGGGCGACAAGAGGCGTCGTGCCAGCCCATCAACCTAGCCGGTCAACCCTTGATCTTCGCCGGGCCGGACTTGACCGCGGACAGATGCTTCATGCCCGCCTTCGCCTTGACGACATGGGCGGTGTGCTTCTTCACGCCGGCCATCTTGTGCATGCGATGGTGCCGATGATGGCGGTGATGGCGGCCCTTGTGCATGCTCGCCCGGGCGTCGAGGGTCTTGCCGGTGACGGTCTTGGCCGTCGACGTCTGCGCCGCTGGCGCAGGGGCGACGTCGGATTTGCCGGTGCCGGCCGCCATGGCGGGCGCCGCCAGGATCGAAGCGGCGAGCAGGGCGGCGGAAATGGACTTCAACATGATGGTCTCCTCTCGGTGTGATCACTGGGGAGAACCTGGTCGGGATCGGCCGGTTCGGTGATCGTCGGGAGCCAACCTATGGCCGGGGCGCTGAACTCAGCCTGAGCCGGCCGGACAGGCTGCGTTCATGTCGATGACATCTTCGTCATGTTCGATCGCATGGCTCGGCCCTGCCCCGGCATTTTGGCGGCGGCGCGGACGGCGGCGGAATTTTCGCCTTGATGCGGGGTCTTGATGCCATGGTTGACACCCGGCAACAGGAGACGGCGGATGACACGAGCGTGCCAAGGAAGGTTGACTGACGTGGGTAAGAGCGCGACGGCGTTGCGCCGCGGGACAGGCCTGACCGCGCTGGTGTTCGGCCTCGCGCTGAGCGTGGCGCTGACTTCCGCGGGCCCGGTGCGCGCCGCCGGCAGCGAGCCCCCCGTGCCGCCGCCGTCCGACACCAAGCCGCCGCCCAAGGGCAAGAAAACCAAGCACCAGCCCCAGGCCAGCGTCGACGATCCCGCGTTCCTGGCCGGATACCGGACCGCCTATGAGACCATCTACGAACGCAACGACTATCGCGCGGCGATCGGCCTGCTCAGGGCGCTCGACCACGACGACCGTGCCGATGTCGCCAATCTGATCGGCTATTCGTATCGCAAGCTCGGCGACTACCAGCTGTCGCAGGTCTGGTACGAGCGTGCGCTCAAGGCCGATCCGAACCACGTCAAGACCTGGCAGTATTACGGGCTGTGGCAGATCGAACAGGGCCACGCCGACCAGGCCCGCGTTCACCTGGCCAGGATCGAACAGCTTTGCGGAACCAGCTGCCCGGAATATCGCTCGCTCGCCGCCGCGATCGACGGCAAGGCCCCGGCGGGCCAGAACGCGTATTGATTGCCCGCCCCGTCACCCGCGGCGGGCGGAGTGGATTTGGCATTCGCTCCCTGCCTGCGGCTCGCCTGCCCGGCAGCCCCCGCCGGCAGCGCGGCGGGGTACGCCGCGTTCACCTCATCCGGCGCTGGCGCCTCGACAATGGGGTCAAAGCTCGTATAGACGAGACAGCGCGCCCGGCCCGGTCCCCGCGCGTTCGCCGACCCGAGCTGAGCCCAGATGAGCGTCTCGACCAAGTACCAGCGTATCGCCTTCGTGGCGAGTTCCAGCGTCGAGGCCCAGCAGGCGCTCGAGCAGCTCACCAAAGTCTATGCCAACCACGCGCCGGAAGACGCCGACGTGGTGGTGGCGCTCGGCGGCGACGGGCTGATGCTGCAGACCCTGCATCGCCTGATGCACTCAGACACGCCGATCTACGGCATGCATCGCGGCACCGTCGGCTTCCTGATGAACGAGTTCGGCGTCGACGGCCTGGGCGCGCGCCTCGACGCCGCCAAGGTCACCAACATCCACCCGCTGCTGATGCGCGCCACCGACATTCACGGCACGGTGCACGTCCACCACGCCATCAACGAAGTGGCGCTGTTCCGGCAGACCCATCAGGCGGCGCGGCTGCGCATCCTGATCGACGAGAACGAACGGATGCCGGAATTGATCGCCGACGGCGTGCTGGTGGCGACGCCGGCGGGCTCGACCGCCTACAATCTGTCGGCGCAGGGTCCGATCCTGCCGATCAACGCCGCGCTCTTGGCGCTGACCCCGATCAGCGCGTTCCGGCCGCGGCGCTGGCGCGGCGCGCTGTTGCCCAACACCGCCTTCGTCGTGATCGAGGTGCTGGAATGCGAGAAGCGCCCGGTCGCCGCCGTCGCCGACCATGACGAGGCGCGCGACGTCAGCCGCGTCGAGGTGGTGTCCGACCGCTCGATCACCATGCACATGCTGTTCGACCCCGGCCACAGCCTGGAAGAGCGGATCCTGCGCGAGCAGTTCAGCTACTAGGGCAGTCCCGCGGCAACCGTTCGTTAACGATCGCGCGATTACAGTTAACAAACAGTGCTCTGCTTCCGAAGTTCGCGATCCATCGCGGCGTTCTCCGGCGCGAACTTCGGAAGCAATAGAGCACTGTATGCTTATGATTCTAGTACCGCTTTCGATTTGAAGTTCCTGGAAGAACTTGCGTCGAGTCGTGCAGGAACTTCAAATCGGCGGTACTAGGTTTACCCTGGGGTCCGGACCCGAATCGCGCCATGTTTCGCATCGACTTCAACAAGCTGCGATTTCTCATTTGCGACGACAATCCGCACATGCGGCGGATTCTGCGCACCCTGCTGCACTCGTTCGGCGCCCGCGAAGTATATGAAGCCGAGGACGGCGCCACCGCGCTGGAGATGTTCAGCCACTCCGCCCCGGACATCCTGATCATCGACTGGGCGATGCCGATCTTCGACGGGCTGGAGCTGACCCAGATCATCCGGCAGCCGGACGCCATCGGCAATCCCTTCGTCCCGATCGTGATGCTCACCGGGCACTCGGAAAAGCGCCGCGTCATGGTGGCGCGTGACGCCGGCGTCACCGAATTCCTGGCCAAGCCGATTTCGGCGAAAGCGCTCTACCAGCGCATCCTCAGCGTCGTCGCCCACCCCCGCCCGTTCATCCGCACCAAGAACTATTTCGGGCCTGATCGCCGCCGCAACACCGCCAACACCTATATCGGACCCGAGCGGCGCAATGGCGGCAAGGCCGAAGTGATGCCGCAAGCCGCCCTGATCGACAAAGCGCGGGTCACCAGCTGACACCGCATCCCCGAGGCACCACAATGGCTGCACACAAGCAGGGCAAGCTCAAGGTCGAGACCTTCGCCGAGCATCAGGTGATCACCCAGCCCAACCCGCTGCGCGCGGCGGTACGACGGGTCGCCGACGGCGACATCGACGATCCCGTGGCGCGCGCCGAGCAGGCGCTGGCGGGGCTGTCGGGCGAATTCTCCGACTGGATGACGACCGAGTGCGCGCGGCTGTCCGCGGCCCACGCCGCCGTGGTGAAGAGTGGCTTCAACGACGCCACACGGCAGGAGCTGTTCCGCGCCGCCCACGACATCAAGGGCGATGCGCCCACCTTCGGCTATCCCGCGGCGGCGGCGGCCTGCGACAGCCTGTGTCGCATCCTCGAACACGCGCCGGATATCAGCCAGGTTCCGCTGGACCTGATCGAGGTCCACGTCTCCGCGGTGCAGGCGATCGTGCGCGAGCACGCCCAGATCGACCGGCTGGGGGTCGCCGAAGAGCTCAGCCAGCGGCTGCGCCGCATGTCGGACAAGTTCCTGATCGAGGCCAACCACGACCGCCCCGATCACCTCGAGGCCATCCTCGCCCCCAGCATCGTTCCGGCGGGGTAGGCTTCTCGAAGCGTCGCCTAAGTCGCTTTGCGATGCAGGTCTTCTGGAAAATGCGCGAGCAACAACTCATTCTGTCATGGCCGGGCTTGTCCCGGCCATCCACGTCTTTCTTGTCGCACCGCTGTTAAGACGTGGATGCCCGCGACAAGCGCGGGCATGACGGTTTGATTTTCGCGAAGGTCGCAGCTTCTAGGAAACGCTCTAGCCGCCCCCCACGCAACGCCTACGCCGCGATCAGGTGATCGTACAGCGCCGCGAGCGCGTTGTCGGTGACGAGTTCGTCGCAGAACAGGCGGGCTTCCTCGCGGGCCGATTCGGTCGAGAACCGGCGCAGCAGCACCAGCAGCGGCTCGGCGGTCTCGGGATCCATCTCGCACTGGGTGAGCACGCGCTCCACCATGCGCCGGTGCAGGCGGATGCGGCCCTCCACGGTGCCGATGAAGCCGATTTCCTGCGCCGCTTCGAGCGCCGCGCGAAACGCCGCAAAGGTCGATTCCGGAAACGCGGCGCGGGTCAGGAGCGCGTCGAGCCCGGCGCCGCCGCGATCGTGGATGATGGCGGCCACGCGGTTGCGCGGCAGCCCGGACAGCTCCGCCAGCGCGGCATCGAACAATTCGGTGTTGCCCGACAACAGCGCGCGCAGGATCAGTCCGGCCGTCAGCTGCCCGGTGGCGCGCAGGTGGCTCACCAGGCCGCGCAGGTCGTCGCCGCGCGATCGCGCCGCGATGTTGACGGTGGAGCGTTCCATCGCCTCGGCGGTGACCCGCGCCGCGCGATCGGCGGCGAGCCAGTTCCGCGCCGTGACGAAATGGGCGAGCGTATCGGAGAGCTTGGCGGCCAGCGCCAGCCGCGTCGCCGCCGGCAGGTCGTCGCGCTCGAGCAGGGCTTCGCGGATCGCGGCGAGATGGCCGTGGCGCTCGACGATGCGGTCGAGCGAGAAGTCGGCGAGCTCCGCGGCGGGATTTTCGATCAGCTCCAGCGCCGCCGCCGGGTGCCCCACCTCAGCGATGGCGGCGCAGATCGAGGCGGGCAGATCAATCCGTCGCGCGATCGCGCATTGGGTGTCGGGATGGCCGGTGGCGACGAGGTCGACGAGGTCGGCATCGATCAGCAGCGGCGAATATTCGAGAACGGGCAAGGCCACCGAGGGCTGGTCCAGCGCCAGCGCCTGCACGATGGCGGCGGGGGCAAGCGCGCTGTGCGCGAACACTTCCGACATGGTCTGGCGGACCAGCGGCGAGCCGTCGTCGAGCAGCATCAGCAGCGCGCCCTCCGCGGCGGCGCGGTCGTTCTCCGACAGATCGGAGACCAGCCAGGCCCGGGCCAAGGCCCGAGTCGCTTCCGCGCGCTCCCCGGGGGGAGCGGTTCTGACCCAACTAATGAACTGCCGAACGATCATGGGCTCTGCCGGCTACGCAACTTGAAACGACACCGTGATGCGGCGTCACTCAGACAAAATAAACCATGACGCTTAACAAAGCGTTCACCATAAGCCACCATAAGCGCTTGCAGAAATTGACGTTTTGTTAAGGCGCGGGCGGCCTCAGCCGCTGAACGTGCCGGCGCGATCGCTGAACAGATCGAGCGGCTGGGTCGCGACCTGCCCCTGCGCCGGCAGATCCGTGCCGGTCGAGGGCGCGTTGCCCCACAGCGTGCGCACCGTCGACGACAATGGTTCGGAGCGGTCGCCGACCTGGAACAGCGAGCGGAAGCTTGGCCCGGGAGCCGCAGCGGGCGCCGAGGGTTGCTGCGTCAAGACCAGCGGCTGTCCCGGTGCGGTGGCGGTGGTGGCGGCATTGCCGGCATTGGCGGCGGCGAACGCCGCGGCCTGCGGAAACCCGGACAGGAAGAACGCGTTGTCGGGCGACGTCGCCACCGCCGCGGGTGCGGCCGCGGACGCGGTGTCGCTGGCGCCCGACGTCGTCATCGCCGCGCGGGTCGCCTGCGAACTCGCGGCGCTCTGGTAGCGCGTGGAGATCAGCGAATAGACATCCGAGACGCTGCGCGGATTGCCGCTGCGGTCGTAGAAGATCGACCGGTTCGCGGCCGCCGCGCTCGGAAACATCGCCGCGGCGCTGGCCTGCGGCGTGTTCTCGGCGCCGCTGATCAGCTTCGCCGCGCCGCCCACCCCCATGAAATGGGCCATGTAGAGCTCGGCATCGGTCGGGCGCCGGCCGATTTCCGAGGTCAATTTGAAGCCGTTGGACTGCGTCAGCACGCCCGCCATCGCGGCGCTGACCGCCGGATCGTCGCGCAGCTTGAGAATCTCCGACCGCGTCGCCGGGTCGCTGACCGAATAGGTGCCCGACGCCGATTTCGTGATCGCGTCGGCATATTCGCCGTAGCCCAGCGACGGCCCCGCTTCCTTCACCGTGGCGAGCCAGGTCTGGTCGATGAACTGATAGAGGCCGCGCGCCGACGAGGTCGACGCCGCGGCGGTCGGGTTGAAATTGGATTCCATCTTGGCGGCGGACAACAGGTATTCGAAGCTCGCACCGGTGGCGGCGGCGGCCTGCTTGATGGCACCGGTGATCTGCGCGCTCGCGGACTCCAGGCCCGCGACGAAACTGGTTGTATCAACCGCCATAATCTGGTGTCCCGCTCCCCGGCGACACGGCCTGTGCGGCCAACTTCACCATGGCGAAACATGGTTAACGCGGCATTAACCATGTGCGGTGGATCAGGCGGCGTCAGCTAGCTGGGCTTGCCGTAGACCTGCGCGGGATCGAACAGCTTGGCCGCATCGACGAAGGTCAGCTTCGCGGCGCCGTCGGCGCCCGCACTCACCGCGCGGTAGAAGCACGACCGCCGGCCGGTGTGGCAGGCGGCGCCGCCTTGCTGATCGACCCGGATCCAGACCGCGTCCTGGTCGCAATCGATTCGCATCTCGACCAGGCGCTGGACATGGCCGGAGCTCTCGCCCTTGCGCCACAGCCGCCCGCGCGAGCGGCTGAAGTACCAGGCCTCGCCGCTGTCGATGGTCTTGCGCAGCGCCTCGTCGTTCATGTGCGCGACCATCAGAACCTCGCCGGTCGCGGCATCGGTGGTCACGCAGGTCACCAGGCCCGCGGCGTCGAAGCGCGGCCGCAGCGCGAGCCCTTCTTCACGGTCGGCGGTGTCGGATGGTGCGGTCACGGCTGATCCCCTGCGCGCCCCGGTGCGGAGCGCTTCGATGATGGGCGCTGGTCGCTGGTGCGGTGGAATTTGACATTCGCTCCAGTATTTCGGCGGGTCATCAGAGCGAATGTCAAATCCGAAACCGCACCAGAATTATAAAGTTGCCAGTGTCCCTTCGACTCTAACATTCGCCAGCGAGCGGGCCGCAACGGCTTGCAAATGTTAGAGCCGGGACACTGGTGCTGCGATTCGCCGCCGCGCCGGGCGCGGCCGGCGATCAGCGATGGTCGCGCACCAGGCTCAGGAAACGATTCTGGTCGTCGGGATTGTTGCGGAACACGCCGGTGAAGCGCGTGGTGATGGTCGACGCGCCATCCTTGGCGATGCCGCGCACCGACATGCAGGTGTGCTCGGCCTCGATCAGCACCGCGACGCCGCGCGGCTTCAGCACGGTGTCGATCGCGCCGGCAACCTGGGCCGTCAGGTGTTCCTGGGTCTGCAGCCGGTGCGCGAAGATATCGACCAGCCGCGCCAGTTTCGACAGCCCGATGACCCGCTCCACCGGCGTATAGGCGATATGCGCCTTGCCGTAGAACGGCATCATATGATGCTCGCAATGCGAATGGAACGGGATGTCGCGCACCAGCACGAAGTCGTCGTAGCCGGCGGTCTCGCCGAAAGTGCGGTTCAGCACCTCGGCCGGGCAGAGATGGTAGCCCTGAAACAGCTCGTCATAGGCCTCGACGACGCGGCGCGGCGTGTCCAGCAGCCCCTCGCGCGCCGGGTTCTCGCCGATATAGGACAGCAGCGTCTTGACGGCGAGTTCGGCCTCCTCGCGCGACGGACGCGGCAGGTCGGCCCTGATCGCAGACGCCTGAAATTCCGAGGCCGGAATTTCCGACGGCGGGTTGCTTCGCAGGGGCTTGATGATCGCGTCCATTCAGGTCTCCGTTCGACCAGCCCCCAGGGGGGCCGGATGTGTCACCGGTGGCTTCACCGCATTTTGGCAAAGGGCGGGTTTATTCCCAGGGTCATATCCCTATATAGATAAGGAAATATAGGACAGGGTTACGGACCCGCCAAGGGCAACCCGGGCATGCCATGCTGAACGACGTCTACAACAAGAAAATCATTGAACTTGCGGGCAATATTCCCCGCCTGGGCCGGCTCGAGGCGCCCGACGCCAGCGCCACGGCGCATTCGCGCCTGTGCGGCTCCACGGTCAAGGTCGACCTCAAAATGGACGGTCCGGTGGTCACCGACTTCGCCCACGAGGTCAAGGCCTGCGCGCTCGGGCAGGCCTCCTCCTCGATCATGGCGCGCCATGTGGTCGGGTCGAGCGCGGCCGAGCTGCGCGACCTGCGCGAGACCGTGCGGCGCATGCTGAAGGAAAACGGCGCGCCGCCGCAAGGCAAGTGGGCCGAGATCGCGGTGCTGGAGCCGGTTCGCGAGTACAAGGCGCGCCATGCCTCGACCCTGCTGACCTTCGACGCCGTGGTCGACGCCATCGGCCAGATCGAAGCCAAAGCCTCCCCGCCAGCGCCTCCTGACCGTGCTGCGAGAGCATGATCCGGAAAAGTGGACACCGGTTTTCCGAAAAGATCATGCTCAATCAAAAAGCTAGAGCGCGATAGCGATTCAATCCCAAGCTATCGCGCTCCAGGCCCGCCGCGTGCTAGGGCCCGGTGGGCTCGCCGCGCTCGGTGGCCGGCAATGCCTCGGCGGTCCTGGCCGAGCGCGGGGTGCCGGCGGACGCCTGGGCGATGTCGCCGTCGGCGGGCTGGCTTTCGACGAAGCGGTCCTGCACCGGCTTGTCTCCGCGAGGTGCGGCTCGCGCGCCGCCCCGGGGCCCGACATCGGCGACGGCCTCCGTGCCGACGAGGTTGGTCTGGCGCAGTTCGGAGAGCGTCAATTCGTGCAACGGCTCCCACGGCGGAATGCTCAGCGCCAACCCCAGCAGCTCGCCGGACCCGCCCATCTCGAAGGTGTATTTCGCCAGCCGCCCGACGTCGCGCTCGATGATCATCACATCCTGCGCCGAATAGTTCGCGGCGGTGGCGTCCTCCGCCCGGTCGCCCATCCAGATCTGATGGACACGGACATGCGCGCCGGCCGGCACGAACCTGGTCTTGCCGGACAGCAGCAGGAACACGCACATCGATTCACAATAGGCGTCGGGATAGATCTCGGCCCTGACGCCGTTGCCGCTGCGGACCTGCGTTACCGTGCCGACCGTGGTCGCGACCCCGAGATCGCGCCATTGCCGGCCGAGCTTGATGGCGTCGAGCACCGAGCCGCCGCTGGAATCGAGCACGATGGTCGCGCCGCGGAGATCGCGGCCGGCCGCGAAGCTGTCGAATTCCGCCGGGGTGTCGCCGGTGACCACGCCGACCGCGGAAATCCAGCCGCGGCAGCCCGACGTGCAGGCCAGCACGTCCTGCCGCGCGGCGTCGCCGTCGTCGGCCGGACCGTGCCAGGCGAAATGCATCGGCAGCTTGCGCTCCTCGAGCGATCCCGCGGCATCCGCGCGGCCGCCCGGTACCGCCATTGCGGGCAGGCACACCATGATCGCCGCGGCACAGGCGTAGGCCACGCCGCTCAGCGACAACGACCGTTGCAGCAAAATCTGGCTCCTTACCCCTGACGGACCTGACTGACCCGATCAAATGTCATATGACCTTCAAACAACGCTATCGCAGGCATGCGATTCGCGTCCACGTGACTCCGCCGCTCCATCCCACAATTCATCGGCGGCTGCGGCATTTTCTGCGCTGACCTATCGCTAACCGGGTTCCCCGCCATGGAACCCGGCAATCATCGCCCATAGATACGGCGTGGTGCTTGAAGCCTGTTGATCAAGCTCAAGAATGATCGTGTTCCGCCGATGCGCCTGACGCCGAAATCCGCTTCACCCTGTCCGGCCTGCGTGGAAGCGGCGCGGAAACTGCCGCGCAACGCCGCCCGCGCGATGATCCTGGGTTACCGCTATACGCTGTCGCCGCTGATCGGCTTCCATTGCCGCCATCTACCGACCTGCTCGTCCTATGCCGAGCAGGCGATCGGCCGTTACGGTCTCTGGGCCGGCGGCTGGATGACGCTGGCGCGGCTGTTGCGATGCCAACCCTGGGGCACGTCGGGAATCGACAATGTTCCAGCCACCCTGCCCGACGGCGCATGCTGGTATCTGCCCTGGCGCTACGCGCGCTGGCGCGGCGTCAACGACGCGCCCGGCCCGGTGGATTGACCTCAGGTCACACCTGCAGCGCGGCCCGCGGCCGTGTCAGCGCCAGCGCGACCAGCGCCAGCACCAGGAAGGCAATGCCGGCATAGCCGTTGCCGACCAGATTGCCCCGCGCGAACAACCAGCCGCCAAGCCCGGAGCCGATGGCCTGGCCGACATAGAGAACGGAGGTGTTGAGCGCGACCGAGGCGCTGGCGAATTCCGGCGCCGCGCCGACCAGGCGGGTCTGCTGCATCGAATTCATGGCGGCGAACCCGAAGCCCCACAGCGCGCTGGCCAGCAGCAGCACCGGGAGCATCGCGCCGACTGCGCCGACGCTCCAGACCACGCTGCCGAGCAGCAGGGTGGCGAGGTAGAACATCGAGGTCCGGTACGGACCGATCGCGGAGACGACGCGCAAGGCAAGAACATTGCCGACAAATCCGCTCACGCCGAACAGCCCGAACGCCACGCCGATCCATTCCGGACTTGCCTGCGCCAGTTGCAGCAGCAGCGGACCGAGAAAGGTGAAGACGCAGAACTGGCCCGCGATCTGCAACATGGTGATCAAGAGCAGCATCACCACCAGCCGATTGCGTCCGAGCGCGATCCAGGTGCGCAGCACCACCGCGCTGCCGTGCAGCCCCCGCGGCAGACATCCCAGGATCAGCAGCGACGCCAGCAAGGCCAGCACGCCGATGCCGCCGAGCGTCTCGCGCCAGCCGACATGGGCGGCGCAGAACGTCACCAGCGGCATGCCGAAGGCAAATGCCAGCGACCAGCCGAGAAAAACATAGACGATGGTGCCGGCGCGGCGCGCGTCCGACGCCAGCAGCGCGGCCGTGCCCGCCGCGAGCGGGGTGAACACCGCCGCGATCGCCAGCATGATCAGGCGCAGCACCAGCATGCTGGCATAGTCCGGCACCAGCAACGCCGCCAGGTGCGTGACCGCGATCCCGAACATGGTGGCGGCGAGCAGCCGGCGACGGTCGGCCTTGCTGGTCAGCCAGGTCATCAGCGGCGAACCAATGCACAGCACGACGGCGCCGAAGGTGATCAGCAGCCCGGCCTGACGCACCGAGACGTCTAATCCAGCGGCGAGGTCGACCAGCATCCCCGCCGGCGACATGATGGCGAGGCCGGTGACGAAATTTCCCAGCATCAGCGCCGTGGGTGCAACAATCCGGTTCATCGGGCAACGGTAGACGGATTTCAATGCAAGTGCATCTTCCTTTTCGGAAGCTCAGGCAAAGCGCAAATGCATGACCCCGCTTGCCGTGGCGGGCTCCCGAACGCGGCGCGCCTACATTGCCGTTGCAACGCGCGGTTCTCCTGATATACGGAATCCGGGCTTACCTGCGCTCGTTCGCAGGAGTGAGCATGAGGAGATGACAATGACTGACTCGAAATTCGTCTATGGCCTCGCCAACCTCCGTCCCGTCGATTCCCAGCCGGTCACGCTGACGTTCCCCGACGGCGCCAAGCGCGAGTTTCCCAGACACACCACCGGTCTCGACATCGCCAAGGGCATCTCGCCGTCGCTCGCCAAGCGCACGGTGGCGATGGCGCTGGACGGCGAACTCGCCGACCTGACCGATCCGATCGACCGCGACGCCAGGATCGAGTTCGTCAACCGCGACGATCCACGCGCGCTGGAACTGATCCGCCACGATGCGGCGCATGTGCTGGCCGAGGCCGTGCAGGCGCTGTGGCCCGGCACCCAGGTCACGATCGGGCCGGTGATCGAAAACGGTTTCTACTACGACTTCTTCCGCAACGAGCCGTTCACGCCGGAGGATTTCGCCGCGATCGAGAACAAGATGCGGGAGATCGTCGCCCGCGACGCGCCCTTCACCAAGGAAGTGTGGACCCGCGACCAGACCAAGCAGGTGTTCCGCGCCAAGGGCGAGCTGTTCAAGGTCGAGCTGGTCGATGCGATTCCGGCCGACCAGTCGATCAAGATCTACAAGCAGGGCGAGTGGTTCGACCTCTGCCGCGGCCCGCACATGACCTCGACCGGCAAGGTCGGCACCGCCTTCAAGCTGATGAAGGTCGCCGGCGCGTATTGGCGCGGCGACGCCAAGAACCAGATGCTGACGCGCATCTACGGCACCGCGTTCGCCAAGCAGCAGGATCTCGACGCCTACCTGCACCAGCTCGAGGAAGCCGAGAAGCGCGATCACCGCAAGCTCGGCCGCGAACTCGACCTGTTTCACTTCCAGGAGGAAGGGCCCGGCGTCGTGTTCTGGCACGCCAAGGGCTGGACGCTGTTTCAGACGCTGGTGTCCTACATGCGCCGCCGCCTGTCCGGCAACTACCAGGAGGTCAACGCGCCGCAGATCCTCGACAAGTCGCTGTGGGAGACCTCGGGCCACTGGGAGTGGTATCGCGAAAACATGTTCGCAGCGCAGTCCGCGGGCGACGAGGCCGAGGACAAGCGCTGGTTCGCGCTGAAGCCGATGAACTGCCCGGGGCACGTGCAGATCTTCAAGCACGGCCTGAAGAGCTATCGCGACCTGCCGCTGCGTCTCGCCGAATTCGGCGTGGTGCACCGCTACGAGCCGTCGGGCGCGATGCACGGCCTGATGCGCGTGCGCGGCTTCACCCAGGACGACGCCCACGTGTTCTGCACCGAAGACCAGCTCGCCGACGAATGCCTGAAGATCAACGACCTGATCCTGTCGACCTATTCGGACTTCGGGTTCGGCGAGATCGTGGTCAAGCTGTCGACCCGGCCGGAAAAACGGGTCGGCACCGACGCGATGTGGGATCACGCCGAGCGGGTGATGGCGACCGTGCTGCGCGAAATCGAATCGCAGTCCGGCGGCCGCATCAAGACCGCGATCAATCCCGGCGAGGGCGCGTTCTACGGCCCCAAATTCGAGTACGTGCTGCGCGACGCCATCGGCCGCGACTGGCAGTGCGGCACCACCCAGGTCGACTTCAACCTGCCGGAGCGATTCGGCGCGTTCTATATCGACGCCGACGGCTCGAAGAAGGCGCCGGTGATGGTGCACCGCGCGATCTGCGGTTCGATGGAGCGCTTCATCGGCATCCTGATCGAGCATTTCGCCGGCAATTTCCCGCTCTGGCTGGCGCCGACCCAGGCCCTCGTCACCACCATCACCTCGGAGGGCGACGACTACGCCACCAAAGTGCTCGAGGCCGTTCGGCGCGCCGGGCTGCGGGCGGAGATCGACCTGCGCAACGAAAAGATCAACTACAAGGTCCGGGAGCATTCGCTGGCGAAAATCCCCGCCCTTCTGGTGGTCGGCAAGAAGGAGGCGGAGAGCCATACCGTCTCGATTCGCCGCCTCGGCAGCGACGGCCAGCAGGTGCTGCCGCTCGCGGACGCGATCGCCGCCCTGGTCGAGGAGGCAACCCCGCCCGACGTCAAGCGGGCCCGCCTCGTCTGACGCCGCGACCAGGTCACCCTGGATTCCAGACTGCCACTCCAGACTTGCGAAGGCCGGCCATGCCCGACGCGCTCGAACTGCTGAAAACCCGACGATCGGTCAAGCCGCGCGAGATGACGGGGCCCGGCCCCTCGCCGGCCGAACTCGACACCATTCTCACCATCGGCGCCCGCGTCCCCGACCATGGCAAGATCGTGCCGTGGCGCTTCATCGTGTTCGAGGGCGACGGACGGCTGCGCGCCGGCGCGGTGATCGCGCGGGTGTTCGCCGCGAAAAATCCCGGCGCCACCACTGAGCAGATCGACGCCGAAAGCCGCCGTCTGGCCGACGCGCCGACGGTGATCGCGGTGGTCGTCGGCGCCCGCCCGCATCCCAAGGTGCCGGCGTGGGAACAGGAGCTTTCGGCCGCCGCCAGCGCCATGTCGATCGTGCTGGCCGCGTCGGCGCTCGGCTATGTTGCCAACTGGCTGACGGGCTGGGCGGCGTTCGACCGCGACGTGCTGGCCGGCCTTGGGCTCAAGGACAGCGAGAAGCTGGTCGGCTTCATTCACATCGGCCGCGCCAGCGGCCCGGCGGAAGACCGGCCGCGGCCGGATCTCGGCGACATCGTCAGCCGCTTCTAGCAGGCTGTTGAAGAACCCAGCCGGGTTCGCAAATTGGGCCTGTCGCCGTTCCAGTTGTCGATCTGGACGATGCGCCAAAGGCTTTCGCGATCTTGGGCACTTCGGCCATCAGCCGGCCACCG
>JBKQQE010000642.1:0-6677 GCA_052326245.1 Xanthobacteraceae bacterium
ATTCAGACCGTCGCTGTCTACTCCGAGGCGGACAAGGATTCAGTTCATGTCGAGATGGCCGATGAGGCCGTTCTGATCGGCCCGCCGCCGGCGGCCGAGAGCTATCTGCAGATCGAGCGAATCGTCGAGGCCTGCCGCAAGACCGGCGCCGAGGCGGTTCACCCCGGCTACGGCTTCCTTTCGGAGCGCGAGGCATTCGCGCGCGCGCTCGCCGAGGCGGGCATCGTGTTCATCGGTCCCAATCCCGGCGCCATCGCGGCGATGGGCGACAAGAACGAATCCAAGAAGGCGGCCGCCAAGGCCAACGTGTCGACGGTTCCGGGCCATCTCGGCATCATCGAGGACGACACCCATGCGGTGACCATCGCCGACCAGATCGGCTATCCGGTCATGATCAAGGCCTCCGCGGGCGGCGGCGGCAAGGGCATGCGCATCGCCCACAGCAAGTCGGAGGTCGCCGAAGGTTTCAAGCTGGCGCGCGCCGAGGCCAAGGCCTCGTTCGGCGACGACCGGGTGTTCATCGAGAAATTCATCGTCGAGCCGCGCCATATCGAGATCCAGGTGCTGGGCGACAAGCACGGCAACGTGATCTATCTTGGCGAGCGCGAATGTTCGGTGCAGCGTCGCAACCAGAAAGTCATCGAGGAGGCGCCATCGCCGCTGCTCGACGACGCCACCCGCCGCAAGATGGGCGAGCAGGCCGTGGCGCTGGCGCGCGCGGTGAACTACGATTCCGCCGGCACCGTCGAGTTCGTCGCCGGCCAGGACAAGAGCTTCTATTTCCTGGAAATGAACACCCGCCTGCAGGTCGAGCATCCGGTCACCGAGCTGGTGACGGGCGTCGATCTGGTCGAGCAGATGATCCGCGTCGCCGCGGGCGAAAAGCTGGCGATCGCGCAGAGCGATGTGGTGCTGTCGGGCTGGGCGGTGGAATCGCGGGTCTATGCCGAGGATCCGTTCCGCAATTTCCTGCCCTCGATCGGGCGCCTGGTGAAATACCGCCCGCCGCAGGAGATCAGCCGCGACGGGGTCACGGTGCGCAACGACACCGGCGTCGAGGAGGGCGGCGAGATCTCGATCTACTACGATCCGATGATCGCCAAGCTGATCACCCACGCGCCCTCGCGCGCCGCCGCCATCGAGGCGCAGTCCAACGCGCTGGACGCGTTCTACATCGACGGCATTCGCCACAACATCCCGTTCCTGTCGGCGCTGATGCTGCATCCGCGCTGGCGCAAGGGCGAGCTGTCGACCGGCTTCATCGCCGAGGAATTCCCGCAGGGCTTCCACGGGCGCGAGCCCGAAGGCGATACCGCGCGCCGGATCGCGGCGGTGGGCGCGGCGATCGATCACGTGCTGGGCGAGCGCAAGCGCCGGATCTCGGGGCAGATGACCGGCCGCGAGGTGTCGCGCGAGCGCCGCCGCGCGGTGTGGCTCGGACGGGAGGAGATGCCGCTCGACATCGCCCGCGCCGACGGCGCCATCGTGGTCCGCTTCCTCGACGCCGCCGGCGAGCCGGGAACGCCGCTGCATCTGGTGTCGTCGTGGAAACCGGGCGACGGGGTCTGGTTCGGCACCGTGGAAGGCCATCCGATCGCGGTCCAGGTCCGCATGATCCCCAATGGCTTCAGGCTTGCGCATCGCGGCTGCGAGGTGGCGGTCAGCGTGTTCACCGAAAGCGAAGCCAAGTCGGCGCGGCTGATGCCGGTCAATGTCGGCACCGACACCGGCAAGAAGCTGCTGTGCCCGATGCCGGGTCTCGTGATCTCGATCGACGTGGCCGAGGGCCAGGAGGTCAAGGCCGGCGAGACGCTGGCGGTGGTGGAGGCCATGAAGATGCAGAACGTGCTGCGCGCCGAGCGCGACGGCGTCGTCAAGGCGGTGCATGCCAAGCCGGGCGCGACGCTTGCGGTCGATGCCCTGATCCTCGAATTCGCGTGAGGCGGCGGTGAACGCGCGGCCGCGTCGCGAGGCGTTTCGCGCCGTGTTGTCGGGGCAGGCCGTGATCCGGCCGGGTTCGGTCTATGACGCGGTCTCGGCGCGCATCGCCGAGGATCTCGGCTTCGAGATCGGCATCCTCGGCGGCTCCGCGGCGTCGCTTGCGATTCTCGGCGAGCCGGACCTGGTGCTGATCACGCTCACCGAGCTCGCCGAACAGGTTCGCCGCATCACCCGCGCCGGCACCCTGCCGTTGCTGGTGGACGCCGACCACGGCTACGGCAACGCGCTCAACGTGCGACGAACGGTGCAGGAGATCGAGGCGGCCGGTGCCGCGGCGCTCACCATCGAGGACACCCTGTTGCCGCAGGCTTTCGGCGAGACCAGGCCGCAGCTGATCACCATCGAGGAGGGCGTCGGCAAGATCAAGGCGGCGCTCGACGGCCGCAGCGATCCCGCGCTCGTCATCTTCGGCCGCACCGGCGCGGCGTCGGTCAGCGGGCTCGACGACGCCATCGCCCGCGCCCGCGCCTATGAAACCGCCGGAGTCGATGCGCTGTTCTTCACCGGGCTGAAGACCCGTGCCCAGCTCGCCGCCGTCGCCGCCGCGACCCGACTGCCGATCATGCTCGGCACCGTCGATGGCGAACTCGACGACGACGCTCTGCTCGCCAGCCAGCGCGTGCGGATCGCCAACCAGGGACACGCGCCGATCGCGGCGGCGACGGCGGCGGTCCATGCCACGCTGAAGGCGCTGCGCGACGGCGTGCGGCCGAAGGATCTGCCGGGCCTGCCGTCGGCCGAACTCGCCGCGCGCGTGACGCGTGAGGAGGCGATGCGGGTCCGCATGGCCGAGATGCTCGGCTTGACGCGGTAGTGTGGCGTGTCTGACATTCGCTTCAGTATGCCCGCGAGTTCTGTAAGCGAATGCCAGACACAGGCCACACTAGAATCCTGAATTTGCTAGTGTCCCTTGGTTCTGACGTTCGTAAACGAGTTCGCCGCAAGGTGATACGAACGTCAGAACCGGGACACTAGCCGTTCGCGCGCGGGTGGTGGAGAGACCGGCATGCCTGACAGCCACGTCATTCGCCACATCATGGTGCGGGGCCGGGTGCAGGGCGTCGGCTATCGCGCCTTCGTCGTCGAAGCCGCGCGCGGCCGCGGGCTCGCGGGCTGGGTGCGCAACCGCCGCGACGGCGCGGTCGAGGCGGTGCTCGCCGGAGCACCCGCCATGGTCGCCAGCGTGATCGCCGATTGCCGGCGCGGCCCGCCGATGGCGCGGGTGGTCAGCCTCGACGAGGAGCCGGCCACGGCCGACACGCTGAAGCTGCGGCCGGCCGGCGAGGTGTTCGCCGCGCTGGCAACGGTCTGAGACTTCGGCCGGATCATGATGCGATTAGATTGAATCGCATCATGATCTCATCTCTTTGTTTGAGCATGATCTTTTCGGAAAACCGGTTTCCACTTTGCGCTAACGCGGCCGTTCCGGTCCGGATCATGCTCTAGCGGCGTTCGCGGCTCAGGCCGCGGTGACGGCCGGCATCACGGCGCCGAAGATATCCTCGAAGGCGCGCCGGAGCGCGACATCCACATCGGACAGCGCCACCGGCAGGCCGAGGTCGACCAGGCTGGTGACGCCAAAGCGGGGATCGGCGACGCCGCAGGGCACGATGCCGGCGAAATGGCGCAGGTCCGGCTCCACGTTGATGGCAAGGCCGTGAAAGGTAACCCAGCGCCTGACGCGGACACCAATGGCGGCAATCTTGTCCTCGAATTCCGGGCCCTTGTCGGGCCGCGCCACCCAGACCCCGACCCGGTCGGCGCGGCGCTCGCCGCGCACGTTGAAGGCGTCGAGGGTGTCGATGATCAGCTGCTCGAGGCTTGCCACATAGGCGCGAATATCGGGCCGGCGGCGCTTGAGGTCGAGCATCACATAGGCAACGCGCTGGCCGGGCCCGTGATAGGTGAACTGGCCGCCGCGGCCCGCCGCAAACACCGGAAAGCGGGGGTCGAGCAGATCAGCCGGCCGGGCGCTGGTGCCGGAGGTGTAGAGCGGCGGATGTTCCAGGAGCCAGACCAGCTCGGGCGCCGTGCCTTGCGCGATGGCGGCGGCGCGCTGCTCCATGGCGGCAAGGGCCTCAGGGTAGGGAACCTGGCGGTCCGAGACCTGCCATTCCACGGCCTCGCCGCCACGCATCCCGCTGAGGTCGATCCGATCGCGCTGGCTCGCCCCGGAGGCGCTGGCTGGTGGCAGTTCTGATGGCATCGACGCGCTCGCGCTGTGGCCCCTTTTGACCTGATCCGCAGCAGGTCCCAGCTTCCCATGAGCTGGGATCCAGCGAGATCCTGTGCAAGTCCTAGCACGGATCGGGGTGACGCCATGCGGCGTTAACGAATGGCTAACCATCGCATGACCATGCTGCGGAAGTGGCGTCCGCGAATCCGGGTACAATCAGTGGCAACTCTCGATAAAGTTTCGGTCGATCTGATGGTCGTGCTGGGTACGACCTCCATGCCGATCCACCAGGTCATGCGGTTGAGCCGCGGCGCCATCATCGAACTCGACGCCAGCGAACAGGACGAGGTCAAGGTCCTGGCCAACAGCCTGCCGATCGCAAGCGGCGTTGTGGTGGTCAACCGCAACCGGATCGCGGTCGAGGTCAAGCAGATGCTGCCACGGACCCCCGATACCCGATAGTTGCCGAGGCGCGCCTGCGCGCCCGCAAATTCCGGCACGCGGAAGCGGTCAGCACCGGCTGCCGGCGCCCCCGTTCGATCGCAAAGCTGCCCAGCCCCTGGCAAGCTTGCTTATTGCCCGACCAGACCTGAAGTTCGCGCTGGCCGCGGGCGCGCAAGGCTGCGGCACGGCAAAGAACAAGGGGCGTAAAGGTCATGAGGATCGGACACCTGGTTGCGTCGGCATGGATCGCCGCCGCGATCGGCGCGACGGCGGCGCATGCGGAGCAGGGGGTGCTGCGCGTCGGCGTCATCACCGACATGAGCGGGCAATATGCCGACGGCAACGGTCCGGGATCGGTGATCGCCGCGCAGATGGCCGCCGAGGAGATCGGCAACGTGGTCGCGGGCCGCAAGATCGAGATCATTTCCGCCGATCATCAGAACAAGCCGGATATCGCCACCGCGATCGTGCGCGAGTGGATCGACAACAGGCAGGTCGATGTGATCGCCGAGGGCGTCAATTCGGCCGTCGCGCTGGCGATCCAGAACCTGACGCGCGAACGCAAGAAGATCTTTCTGATCTCCGGCTCCGGATCGTCCGATCTCACCGGCAAGCAATGCTCGCCGACGAGCATTCAGTGGACCTACGATACCTACGCGTCGTCCAATGCGACGGCGAAGGCCGTGGTGAAACGCGGCGGCGACGCGTGGTATTTCCTGACCGCGGATTACGCGTTCGGCAATGCCCTGCAACGCGACGCCAGCAAGGCGGTGACGGCGGCGGGCGGGCGGGTGCTGGGGGCAGTCAAGCATCCGTTCGGCACCGCCGATTTCTCATCGTTCCTGCTGCAGGCGCAGGCCGCGCACCCGAAGATCCTCGCGCTTGCCAACGCCGGCGCGGATTTTCGCAACGCGGTCGCACAGGCCGACGAATTCGGCATCCGCAACGACGGCACCCAGATCGTGGCGCTGCAGGTGACGCTGACCGACGTCCCGGCGCTTGGCCTGGCGCACGCGCACGACCTGTTGTTCACCGAGTCCTTCTATTGGGACCGCACCCCGGAAACGCGCGCGTTTTCGCAGGAGTTCTTCAAGCGGCACGGCGCCATGCCCACCGCCTACCAGGCCGGCGTCAATTCCGCCCTGCGGCACTATTTCAAGGCGGTTGCGGCGACCAACTCAACCGACTCGGAGACCGTGATCGCGCAGATGCGCAAGACCCCGGTCGACGACTTCTTCGCGCAGGGCGGCAAGGTGCGCGAGGACGGGCGCATGGTGCATGACATGTACCTGATGCGGATCAAGAAGCCCGAGGAATCCAAGGGCAAGTGGGACCTCTACGACTATCTCGAAACCGTCGCGGGCGACGACGCCTTCCGGCCGCTCGCCGAGGGCGGATGTCCCTATGTCAGCAACTGATCAGGGCCGCGGTCGGACCGGCACCGACGGCCGGGGCCGGCGCCAGCCGGCTTCCATCTGCCCCGCCGCTGGCCCGGGCGGCTTGCCGACGGGCGGCCCGAGGCCGGCCGCCGTGCCGGCAGCGAAGCAATAAGCGAGGCGGGAGGCGTTTTGGGCGATTGGCGCGGCGCCGCGCCTTGATCCGCCAGGAATCGTCTGATATTCCCCCGCGTTATGCGGTCGTGGCGGAATTGGTAGACGCGCTGCCTTGAGGTGGCAGTTCTGCAAGGAGTGAAGGTTCGAGTCCTTTCGACCGCACCACGCCACAAAATTGTGGTGCATTCTCAGTAAGATGCTGATTGATCGGGAGTATTTGCGCGCTTAAGAATACAAAGGCGCGTACAAATGCCCCTCCCGATGGTTGCTCTAAACCGTAACAGCTCTGGCGACTGGACCGCTCGCAAGGTCATCCCCGCAGACGTGAGGGATGCCTACAAGCGGCTTTACGGCGTCGCCAGAGAGGCGAAGTTCAATGCCCCTGCAGCGACGCCCAAGGGCGAGGCCAAGGCGCTCTGCGCTGAGTGGCTGGCGGGCGTGGAGCGGACCATAGGCGCCCTTAGGGCCGCTGCGAACGGTCACGGTCAGCCGCTCACGAGGGC
>JBKQQE010000643.1:0-16880 GCA_052326245.1 Xanthobacteraceae bacterium
CCACGCCGCGTCGCTCAAAACCAAACGATCCATCACGCCCAAGACCGCCTCCCAAAAAGCAGTCTTGAATCACGCTTCGAACCTATTGGGAATCCCTAGAGTCCACAGAACCTAGCGGTCGATCCGGTGCCCCAGTTTGCGTGACTGGCGGCGCCGGTGTGTCGTTTCGAGGCCATCCGGCCTTTGTAAACGTCACATTTTTGGCGTAGTGGGTGCCTCAATACGGGCGCCATTGGTTGCCGTAAGCCGGCCGCCGTGCCTGATCAGGACTTCGTCATGTCATCCCGATTTCACATTTCAGCGGCGGCCGCACTGGCCATCGTGGCGTGTCTTGCCTGGCCGGTTCACGCGCTGGCCCAGACCGGGGACGAGGATGACCCCCAGCGCATCGAGCGGCTCGAGAATATGGTCAGGCAGCTGACGGGCCAGAACGAGGAACTGCAGTACCGCAATCGCCAGCTCGAGGAGCAGCTCCGCCAGCTGCAGGCAGGACAGGGGCAGGCCCAAACGCAAGGTCAAGTGCCGGGCCAAGTCCAGGCACAAGTGCCGCCGGCGCCGCCGCGCGGTCCGGGCGCGCCGCCGGTTGTCGCCGCCATTCCGCCGGCGCCGCAACCGCAATACCAGCCGCCCCCGGCGGCGGGACCGGCGCCGCTGGAACAGCCGGCGGCGCCGCGTGGCGGCCGCCGTGGCGATGCGTTCGATCCGACACAAAACCCCAACGCGCCCGGCGTGCCGCGCGCGCTCGGCGGCGGGGCGTTGCCGATCGATCCCAACGCGCCGGTGGCAGTGCCGCCGATCGGGGCACCCGGCGGCCGCGGGGCGGGGGAGCCGCTCGATCTCGCCAACACCAGCCCACAGCGGCCCGCCGGTGGATCCGAGCTGACGACCCTGCCGCCGACTGCAACCCCGCGCGACGAGTATGACCTCGGCATCGGCTATCTCGAGCGCAAGGACTACGCGCTGGCGGAAGAGACCATGCGCAACTTCATCCGCAAATACCCCAGCGATCGCCTGGTCGCCGAGGCCCAGTATTGGCTGGGCGAAGCCATGTTCCAGCGCCAGCGCTACCGCGATGCCGCCGAGTCCTTCCTCAACGTCACCACCAAGTACGAATCCTCGGCCAAGGCGCCCGAAGCGCTGCTGCGGCTGGGTCAGTCGCTGGCGGCGTTGAAGGAGAAGGAGGCCGCCTGCGCGGCGCTGGGCGAAGTGGCGCGGAAATATCCGAAGGCCTCGACCGCCGTGCGGCAGGGGGTTGATCGCGAGCAGAAACGGGTCAAATGCTGATCCACGGCGGCATTCGCCGGGCGCCGTGGTGGGGCTGAATTCGCCGCTTGCCGGCTCGCCGCGATCTGCGACCATGGCCGGGCGACGTGGTTCGGCGCGCCGGTTCGAGCCTCGCCGATCTCAATCTCGGGTCTCGCCAACTTTGAGTCGGGGCGCCCATGTCCGAAACCAAGAGACCAGGGTCTGATGCGTTGGCGGCCGGTCGCGGCGCCGCGCACGCGCCGCTGACGGTGGCCGAGACCAAGCTGCTGTTTTCCGACTTCAGGTCCGCGCCCGTCCTCGTTCTGGCCGTCTCCGGCGGACCGGACTCGGTGGCGCTGATGGTGCTGGCGGCGCGCTGGCGCGCCGCCTACCGGCACGGGCCGCGGCTGGTCGCCGTCACCGTCGATCATGGGCTGCGGCGCGAATCCGCGGCGGAAGCGCGCGCGGTGAAGGCGCTGGCGCGAACCCTGGACATCGAACACCATACGCTGCGCTGGCGCGGCGCGAAGCCGCAAACCGGCGTCCCGTCCGCCGCGCG
This sequence comes from Xanthobacteraceae bacterium, assembly GCA_052326245.1. Taxonomy (GTDB): domain Bacteria; phylum Pseudomonadota; class Alphaproteobacteria; order Rhizobiales; family Xanthobacteraceae; genus Bradyrhizobium_A. The sequence goes on from JBKQQE010000643.1 coordinate 1,805, forward strand.
CCAGGTGCGCTACGGCCTGTTGGCCCGGCTTGCGCGCGAGACCGGGGCCGTTCACGTGCTGACCGGCCACACGCGCGACGACCAGGCCGAGACCGTGTTGATGCGGTTGTCGCGCGGCAGCGGACTGGCGGGCCTGGCCGCCATGGCGCGGCAGGTGCCGCGCGACGGCTGGGTGCTGGCGCGGCCATTGCTCGACGTGCCGAAATCGCGGCTGGTGGCCACCGTCAGGAAGGCCGGGCTCGCGGCCGCGGATGATCCCACCAACCGCAATCCGGAATTCACCAGGCCGCGGCTGCGCGCGCTGATGCCGGCGCTGGCCCGCGAGGGCTGCGACGCGCGCAACCTGGCGCGGCTGGCACGGCGGCTGGCGCGGGCCAACGCGGCGCTGGATACCGTTACGGCCGCCGCGGAGCGGGCGCTGCTCAGCTTCGACCGGGCGACGCTGCGATCGGAATTCGAGGGCTCGCTGTTTTTCGCCGCCCCCGAGGAGATCCGGCTGCGGCTGTTGTTGCGGGCGATCGATCGCGCCGGCCACGAAGGGCCGGCCGAACTCGGCAAGGCCGAAAGCCTGCTCAGGGCGCTCGAGGCGACGTGGCAGGTGGCCTCGGACGGCGCGCGCCTGAAACAGACGCTGGCGGGAGCTGCGGTGGCGCTCAGCCGGATGCGCGTTACCGTCACGCCGGCGCCGCCGCGGCGGACGTGACGCGGCCTTGGCCGACAGCAAGCCTTAACCACGCCCTGCGAACCTGCGTCAAAGCGGCGGCGTCCCGCTGGAACCGGCGGGAATTGCGCTAAAAGTCGCGTCCGGTTCCCTTGGCAGGGCCCGGCGACGCACCTAGATTACAAGACTGCAGCCGTCCGAGCCCGGAGTTCGCCGCAGGGCGGAATTCGTTGCCGGGACGGCCGCAAGAACGGTCAAGAACGGAAGAAAAGTCCAGATTGGACGATAGCCTTGTTGGACGAGAGCCTGGGTCGGACGGGACACCTGAAGCTTGGCTTGAGCCATTGGCCTGAAATTTTGGCTTGGGTGTCGGCACCGCGTCGGCGTCGCAAGATTCTCTCGAGGCATGAGATTGCGGTCCGCGCAATCACAAAGGAATTCGAATGAACGCCAACCTGCGCAACTTCGCCCTCTGGGTCATCATCGTCTTGCTGCTGTTGGCGCTGTTCACGCTGTTCCAGAATCCGGGGCAACGCGCCTCGTCGCAGGATATCTCGTTCTCGCAGCTGTTGTCCGAGGTCGACCAGAGCCACGTCCGCGACGTGGTGATCCAGGGCCAGGAGATCCACGGCACCTTCACCAATGGCGGCAGCTTCCAGACCTATGCGCCGAACGATCCGACGCTGGTGAAGCGGCTCTATGACGGCAAGGTGTCGATCACCGCGCGCCCGCCCGGCGACAACGTGCCGTGGTTCCTGCAGCTGCTGATCTCGTGGCTGCCGTTCATCGCGCTGATCGGGGTGTGGATCTTCCTCAGCCGGCAGATGCAGGGCGGCGCCGGCAAGGCGATGGGGTTCGGCAAGTCGCGCGCCAAGATGCTGACCGAGGCCCATGGCCGCGTCACCTTCGAGGACGTTGCCGGCGTCGACGAGGCCAAGCAGGACCTGCAGGAAATCGTCGAATTCCTGCGCGACCCCGGCAAATTCCAGCGACTCGGCGGCCGCATTCCGCGCGGCCTGTTGCTGGTCGGCCCTCCCGGTACCGGCAAGACGCTGATCGCGCGCGCGGTGGCGGGCGAAGCCAACGTGCCGTTTTTCACCATTTCCGGTTCCGACTTCGTCGAGATGTTCGTCGGCGTCGGCGCCTCGCGCGTCCGCGACATGTTCGAGCAGGCCAAGAAGAACGCGCCCTGCATCATCTTCATCGATGAGATCGACGCGGTCGGCCGTCACCGTGGCGCCGGACTCGGCGGCGGCAACGACGAACGCGAGCAGACGCTGAACCAGTTGCTGGTCGAGATGGACGGCTTCGAGGCCAACGAAGGCGTGATCCTGATCGCCGCCACCAACCGGCCGGACGTGCTCGATCCGGCGCTGCTGCGCCCGGGCCGCTTCGACCGCCAGGTGGTCGTGCCCAATCCCGACGTCGTCGGCCGCGAACAGATCCTCAAGGTTCACGTCCGCAAGGTGCCGCTGGCCCCCGACATCAACCTGAAGACCATCGCCCGCGGCACCCCCGGCTTCTCCGGCGCCGACCTGATGAACCTGGTCAACGAGGCGGCGCTGATGGCCGCGCGCCGCAACAAGCGCATGGTGACGCAGAGCGAGTTCGAGGACGCCAAGGACAAGGTGATGATGGGCGCGGAGCGCAAGTCGCTCGTCATGACCGAGGAAGAGAAGCTGCTCACCGCCTATCACGAGGGCGGCCACGCCATCGTCGCGCTGAACGTCAAGGCCACCGACCCGGTGCACAAGGCCACCATTATTCCGCGCGGCCGCGCGCTCGGCATGGTGATGCAGCTGCCGGAGCGCGACAAGCTGTCGATGTCGCTGGAGCAGATGACCTCGCGCCTCGCCATCATGATGGGCGGCCGGGTCGCCGAGGAGCTGATCTTCGGCCGCGAGAAGGTGACCTCGGGCGCCTCGTCCGACATCGAGCAGGCGACGCGGCTGGCGCGCATGATGGTGACCCGCTGGGGCCTGTCGGAGGAGCTCGGCACCGTGAGCTACGGCGAGAACCAGGACGAGGTCTTCCTCGGCATGTCGGTGTCGCGCACGCAGAACGTGTCGGAGGCGACCGCGCAGAAGATCGACGTCGAAATCCGGCGCCTGGTCGAGGAAGGTCACCAGGAGGCGACGCGGATCCTGACCACCAAGCGCGACGCGCTCGAAACGCTCGCCAAGGGGCTGCTCGAGTTCGAGACCCTGTCCGGCGACGAAATCAACGACCTGCTCGACGGCAAGAAGCCGAGCCGCGAGTCGGTGCTGGAGCCCTCGGGCCCCCGCACCTCGGCGGTGCCGCCGGCCGGCAAGCCGCGGCCGCGTCCGGAGCCCGATCTGGGGACGGAGCCGCAGCCGCAGGCCTGATGCCGGTTGCGTCGTGGCCGAACCCTCGACCAAGTCACTCGTGCAAAAGCTCGGCATCAAGCCGGGCTTTTGTATTTTGGTGGCTGGTGCGCCGGTGGACTACCCGGCGCTGGTCGGCGCGCTGCCCGAGCGCGTGACGCTGGTGGGGCGTCTGCGCCATCGACGCCGGCTAGTGCCCGCTTTCCGAAGTTCGCGATACGTTGCAGCGACCGGCGACGCGAACTTCGGAAAGCAAAGGGCACTAGCAAATTATAGATTCCAGTACCCTTTTGTTTCCGAAGTTCGTGTCGGGAGGGTGCAGCAAGCGACGCACGAACTTCGGAAACAGGGTACTGGTCGGGCCTGAAATTCGTCGTGCGCAAGGCCGGCCAGTCGGCATAAGATCGCCGGCAACGAACACGGCAGAACGAACAAGACAGATCGGGGGGATCGAGTGCGTGCATCTCTGCTCGCGGCGTTGGCCGCTGCAGCTGGCTTCATCGCCACCGCCGGCGCCCAGCCCTTTCCCGGCGTCACCGACACCGAAATCCGGATCGGCCAGACCATGCCTTACAGCGGCCCGGTCTCCGCATTCGGCATTCTCGGCAAGGGCGAGGCGGCGTATTTCAGGATGGTCAATGATCGCGGCGGCATCAACGGCCGCAAGGTCAACCTGATCTCGCTCGACGACGGCTACGTTCCGCCCAAGACGGTCGAGCAGACCCGGCGCCTGGTTGAGAGCGAGGAGGTGTCCTTCATCTTCTCCAGCATCGGCACCGCGCACAACACTGCGATCGCCAAATATCTCCAGGGCAAGGGGGTGCCGCAGCTGTTTCTGGCGTCCGGCGCCTCGAAGTTCGGCGACATCACGCAATATCCCACCGCGACCATGGGCGTGATGGCGCCGTTCCGCAACGAAGCCCGCATCTATGCCCGCTACGCGCTCGGCAACAAGCCCGGGGCGACCTTCGCGGTGCTGGCGCAGAACGACGACTACGGCCGCGACTATCTCGCCGGCCTGAAGGACGCGCTGGGAGAAGCGTATGATCGGTCGGTGACGGTCGCGATGTACGAGATCACCGAACCGACCATCGATCAGCAGATCGTCAAACTGAAGGCGTCGGGCGCCGACGCCCTGGTGATCGCGGCGACGCCGAAATTCGCCGCGCAGGCGATCCGCAAGGTCCACGAGATCGGCTGGCAACCGATGACGTTCCTGAGCAACGTCTCGGTGTGGATCTCGTCGGTGATGGAGCCCGCCGGCGTCGAGGCCGGCATCGGCATCATGTCGTCGGCCTATGTGAAGGATCCGCTCGATCCCGCCTGGACCGACGACCCGGGCGTCAAGGGATGGCGCGACTACATGGCGAAATATCTTCCGGACGGCGATGTCCGGGATTCCAACTACATCAACGGCTACAACAACGCCATGGCGCTCGAACACGTGCTGCAGGCGGCCGGCAACGACCTGAGCCGCGAGAACATCATGAAGCAGGCGCTGTCGATCAAGGACCTCGAGCTGCCGATGCTGCTTCCCGGCATCAAGGTCAATACCAGCCCGACCGATCATTTGCCGGTCGAGCAGCTGCAGTTCATGCGCTTCACCGGCAAGCAGTGGGAACGCTTCGGCGACATTCTGTCGACGAATTGACGCCGGCGCAGGGCAGCGCTTCCGTCACCCTTCGAGGCGCGCAAGAGCGCGTACCTCAGGATGACGGGTCTGGTTCAATCTTCGCTCATCATGCCTGGGCGAAGCCCGGCGACGGGGTAGATCCGCCGCGGCGCCTGCGCGGGCGATTCCTTAAGGTTTTATCAATGCCGCCGATGCAGTCTCGCCGCAGCATGGTCCGGCGGCGACGGCGCCGTCGATCGCCGCCCTGGGCCTCGATTCGATTTTTCTCGCAGGCGAGGGTCTCAGGTTGCGGACGATGCATGAGCCCCGAGATGCGAAAGGCTGGCGTGTGTCCGAGCCGAATTCCCTGCCGGAAGTACGCGGTCGCGGAACGCTCCCCGCCTGGGCGCTGACCGCATGCCTGGTGCTGGCCATCACCCAGGCGCTGTTCTTCCCGCTGGCCTGGGGCCATCTCTGGATCGTCGACGAGCACGGCCTCGGCATCCCCACCGACTTCGTCAATGTCTGGTCGGCCGGCCGGCTCGTGCTCGACGGCCATCCCGCCTGGGCCTATGACTGGGACATCCAGAAGGCGCTGCAGGTCGCAACGCTCGGGCAGGGCTACGACGGCAATTTCGCCTGGCACTACCCGCCGCCGTTCCTGTTCGTCGCCGCGGTGCTGGCAAGCTTTCCCTATATCGGCGCCTTCCTGGCCTGGCCGCTGATCACGTTCGTCCCCTATGCGGTGGTGATGCGGGCGCTGGTGGGCCGACCGTTCGGCTGGCTGCTGGCCGCGGCATTTCCCGCCCTCCTCGTCAACGCGGCGATCGGCCAGAACGGCTTCCTCACCGCGGCGCTGATCGGCGGCACCCTGTATTTGCTGCCGACGCGGCCGCTGCTGGCGGGCCTGCTGCTCGGCCTGCTGAGCTACAAGCCGCAATACGGCCTGCTGTTTCCGCTGGTGCTGCTGGCTACCGCGCAATGGCGCGCGTTCTTCAGCGCGAGCGCGGTGACGCTCGTGCTGGCGCTGGCCTCGTGGCTCGCCTTCGGCGCGGAGACCTGGCACGCGTTCTTCCACTGGCTGCCGATGTTCTCGCAGGCCTTCCTGACCGAGGGCAGGGCGTATTGGGGCAAGATGCAGAGCCTGTTCGCGACCATCCGCCTGTGCCACGGCAGCGAACAGGCGGCCTGGATCGCGCAATGGACGCTCGATGCCATTGTCGCCGTCGCCGTGGTGCGGATCTGGCGCGGCCCCACGGCGTACTGGATCAAGGCCGCCGCGCTCGCCACCGCGACGCTGCTGGTGACCCCGTATCTGTTTCTCTATGACGTCATGGTGCTGGCGATCCCCGTCGCGCTGTTGGTGCGTGCGGGATTGAGCGAGGGGTTTTGGGCGCACGAACTCGCCGCGCTCGGGCTGGCGTTCCTGCTGCTTGCCTCCTACCTCGCGCTCGGCCTGCCGACCGGCTTTGCCGCGACCCTGGTCGTTGCCGCCCTGGTGGCGGGGCTATACCTCGTGCAGCGGCCGGCCGCGGCGCCGGCATTGCCGTCACCCGGTCTGTCGCGGCTGCCGACATGAGCGATGCGCCGGCCGCGGTTCCGGTGGCCACAGCGGGCCGGCACGAGGCCGCCATGCCACGCATCATCGTCACGGTCGCGCTCGCGCTCTGCGCCATGAACGTCGTCTGGTGGGGGCTTGCGGCCGTCTCCGGCCAGTGGATCCTGGACCCGCACGGCCTCGGCATTCCCACCGACTTCACCAATGTCTACGCCGCCGGCCGCCTCGCGCTCGAAGGCCATGCCGCGCAGGCCTATGACTGGGAGATTCACAAGGCAGCCCAGGAAGCCGTGCTCGGCCAAAGCTTCGACGGCTATTTCGGCTGGCACTACCCGCCGCCTTACCTGTTCGTCGCGGCCGCGCTGGCGCGGCTGCCCTATGCGGCGGCGTTCGCGACCTGGGTCGCGGTGAGCGCGGTTCCCTATGCCATCGTGGTGCGGCGCCTGGCGGGTGACCCCGCCGGCTGGCTGATCGCCGCCGGCTGTCCGCTGGCGCTCCACAACGTCATGATCGGCCAGAACGGCTTTCTGACGGCGACGCTGATCGGCGCCGCCGTGCTGATGATGCCGAAGCGGCCCTGGCTCGCCGGCGTCTGTGTCGGTCTGCTGATCTACAAGCCGCAATACGGGCTCATGTTTCCGGTGGCGCTGCTCGCCGGCCGGCAATGGCGGGCGATCGCGGGCGCGGCGCTGACCGCGGCCGTGCTGGTGATCGCCTCATGTGCCGCCTTCGGCACGGAAACCTGGACCGCCTTCTTCGACTGGCTGCCCCGCGTCTCGCAGGCCCTCCTGGTCTTGGGCGAGGCTCAGTTCGGCAAGATGCAGAGCGTGCTGACGCTGGTGCGCTATCTCGGCGGCGGCGACGCGCTCGCCCGGACGCTGCAGGGCGCGGCGAGCCTCGGTGCGGCCATAGCCCTCGGCGCGATCTGGTGGAGCCGGGCGGCGCACGACATCAAGGCCGCCGCGCTCGCGACCGCCGCGCTGATCGCCACCCCCTATCTCTTCCCCTACGACATGGTCGTTCTGGCGCTGCCAGTTGCGCTGATCCTCAAGCACGGCGCGCGTTCGGGCTTCCGTCCCTACGAACTGCCGGCGCTTGCGCTCTCCGTCATCCTGCTGGCGGCGTTCCCGTTCGTGGTGGCGCCGGTGGGGCTCGGTGCGACCTTGCTGATCGCCGCCGTGATCGTGCGTCGCGCGGCCGGCGAGTGGCGCGGCGACACGCGCGGCGCCCCTGCAAGCCTCGCTGCATAGGCTCCATGCGATTTGTGCGGTCTTCGACCGCGCCGCGGCTTGACGGCGCGGCGCGATTCTCCCACTCGTGGCGTGACCCAATTCGCGCGCAGCCGTGGCCACCGACGTGAAGAGTTCCGATCATCTCCATGAGCCGGCCTACTGGTCGCGCGAGGCCATCGCGCCGGGCATCTACGCGATCGCGCCGATGCTGCCGGGCACCGCGGCGTTCGGTCTCGCCTTCGGCGCGCTGTGCGCCCAGAAGCATATCACGCTGACCGAAGTCGAGGTGATGATGGCCATCGTCTATGGCGGGCTGTCGCAATTCGTCGCGGTGCAGTCGTGGCCGGATCATCTCACCGTCTCGAGTATCGCCGCGCTGGCGCTGCTGACGGCGACGGTCAATCTGCGCTTCGCGCTGATGAGCGCGAGCCTGCGGCCCTGGTTCGGCACGCTGCCGGCGTGGCAGGCCTATCCGTCGATGCTGCTGGTGACCGACAGCGGCTGGCTCGCGGCCTCGCGCTATCGCGACCACGGCGGCGCCAATGCCTGGTTCTTCGTCGGCGGCGGCCTCGTGCTCTACGTGGTGTGGCTGGTGTCCTCGATCCCGGGCTTCGTGCTCGCCGAGCAGCTGACCGATCCGAAGAAATACGGCGTCGATCTAGTGCCCGCTTTCCGAAGTTCGTGAAACGGTGCGGCAACTTCGCGACGAACTTCGGAAAGCAAAGGGCACTAGAAAGCTTATGATTCCAGTACCCTTTTGTTTCAGAAGTTCGCGAGTTGAGTTCGCGGCGCGCGCGTCGCGAACTTCTGAAACAGGGTACTGGTGATGCCGGCGTTCTATGCCGCCATGCTGGTGCCGGCATGGAAGGGCGCGCGCCGCGCGATTCCCTGGGCGGTGGCCGGCGTGGTGGCGCTCGTCGTTCATCGCTTCGCCGCCGGCTACTGGTTCATCATCGCCGGCGCGATCGCCGGCAGCGCCAGCGCGGGCCTCGTCGACGATGAATGACTTCGTGCATGCGGATATCCTCGCGGCATTCGTCGCGATGATGGCGGTGACGGTGGCCGCGCGCGCCGGAGGCTTCTGGGTGATGCGCTACATCCCGATCACGCCGCGGGTGCGGCGGATGCTGGATGCATTGCCAGGCTCCATCATCGTCGCGGCGTCGCTGCCCATTGTGGTCGGCGGCGGCGTCGTGGTGATCGTCGCGATCGCGGCGGCGATGACGGTGACGATCATCCGGCGCAACGATTTCGTCGCGGTAATCGTCGGCATGGCAGTGGCGGCGCTCGCCCGCGCGCTCGGCGTCAGCGGCTGAAGCGTCGTTCTCGACACGATCTGCGTCGGCACTGAGCGGCCTGACCCGTCCGGATCTATGTTGCAGTGCGAACCGACCATCTTGCGCCCCTTCGTGAATTGTTGTTCAGTTTTAGAAGGGACAAGACGCTCAATGGTTTATAGGCGAACACATCAGGTCGTACGCCGCCTCGCGGCGCGCCGGCACGCGATTCTCAATGCCGCCCGTGATGCGGCATCTGAAGGCGGGATGGCCGCCGTGCAGATCGCACCGGTGGCGACACGCGCCAACGTCGCGGCGGGCACGGTCTACCGCTACTTTCCCTCCAAGGCCGACCTGATTTCCGAGCTGATCGCGGACGTCTCCCACGACGAACTGACGGCGATCCGGCGCGCGGCGGACGCGGCGCCGGGGCCGTCGTCGGCGCTGGCCGCGGCGGTGACGACGATCGCGGTTCACGTGGTGTCGCACCGCAAGCTCGCCTGGGGGATTCTCGCCGAACCGGTCGATGTCGACGTGACCCAGTCGCGGCTTGCCAGCCGCCGGGCCATCGCCGCCGAAATCAAATCGCGGATCGACGCCGCGGTGCGCGCGGGGCATCTGCCGGCGCAGGACACCGAGCTCGCGGCCACCGCCGTGCTTGGCGCGCTGCATGAGGCCCTGGTCGGCCCGCTTGCGCCCGGCGATCTCGAGGACCGGGGCAAGCTTCGCGACGCCGTGCAAACGGTCTCGCTGCTGGCGTTGCGGGCGGTCGGCGTCATGGATGCCCGCGCCCGCGGCCTGGTGGTTCAGGCGGTGCTGCCGGCGCAGGCCGCGTTGCCGGCCAAGGCCAACGTGCTGGCCGGCTGATAGGCAATGCGATTCACGCCGAGAGGCCCGCCATGGCGGCACGACAGGATTCGCTTGTTCCCGACCCGCTCATCCTCGATCTGCTGGAATGGATCGCGCGCAGCCCGCGCTCCTATCGGGAGGTGATGGACGACTGGCGCACGTCGTGCCCGCGGCTGACAGTCTGGGAGGATGCCATCGATCGCGGCCTGATCGTGCGCGCCGAGGGAGGCCGGGTCGAACCGACCGTGGCCGGTCTGCATTGGCTCATGCAGTATCGGCGACTTCCCGCCGATATTGCCCGTGCCTGAATCCGACTCCGACCCTCGCACAAGCACGCGGTCCGTCGGCTCGCGCAGGACGACATGACGGACGAGGCGATGCGATCGCGGTGGCCGCGCAGTCGATGGCTCGCGCGCACTGTCGCGACCTATCCAAAATCATGCAGACGTGCTTGATTCGATGCCGTCCGCTCTCGGACCGTGTCGCCAGCAGTGGCAAGGAGGAGTTCGTTGTCGATCAGGATGCCGCTGCCCGATCAGGCCGTGCTGGACCGGCGCGCCGCCATCGTCGCCGACCTCCGCAACATCGTCCCGGGCGAGGGCGTCATCGACAGCGCGGCGGAAATGCGGCCTTACGAGTCCGATGGCGTCACCGCCTATCGGCAGCCGCCGATGGTGGTGGTGCTGCCGGATTCGACGGAACAGGTCTCCCGCGTGCTGCGCTACTGCCACGACAACGGCATCAAGGTGGTGCCGCGCGGCTCGGGCACCTCGCTGTCGGGTGGGGCGCTGCCGCTTGCCGACGGCGTGCTGCTGGGGCTCGGCAAATTCAAGCGCATCCGCGACATCGACTTCGACAACCGCGTGGTGGTGACCGAGCCCGGCGTCACCAACCTCGCCATCAGCCAGGCGGTCGCCCATGCCGGCTTCTACTACGCGCCCGATCCGTCCTCGCAGATCGCCTGCAGCATCGGCGGCAATGTGGCGGAGAATTCCGGCGGGGTGCACTGCCTGAAATACGGCATGACCACCAACAACATCCTGGGCTGCGAGATCGTGCTGATGAGCGGCGAGGTGCTGCGGATCGGCGGCAAGGCCCCGGAGGCGCCGGGCTACGACCTGATGGGGATCATCACCGGATCGGAAGGGCTGCTTGGCGTCATCACCGAGGTCACGGTCCGGATCCTGCAGAAACCGGAGACGGCGCGGGCGCTGATGGTCGGATTCGGCAGCGTCGAGGCCGCCGGCGAATGCGTGGCGCGAATCATCGCGGCGGGCATCATCCCCGGCGGCATGGAAATGATGGACAAGCCGGCGATCCACGCCGCGGAGGCGTTCGTTCACGCCGGCTATCCGCTCGACGTCGAGGCGCTCCTGATCATCGAGCTGGACGGCCCCGGCGTGGAGGTCGACGAACTGATCCTGCGGGTGGAGACGATCGCCAAGGGCTGCGGCCAGGCTACCCTGCAGATCTCGACGTCCGAGCAGGAGCGGCTCTTGTTCTGGGCCGGGCGCAAGGCGGCGTTTCCAGCGGTGGGGCGGATCTCGCCGGACTATCTCTGCATGGACGGCACCATCCCCCGCGGCAAGCTGCCCGAGGCGCTGGCGCGGATCCGCAGCCTGTCGGAGAAATACGGCCTCGCCGTCGCCAACGTGTTCCACGCCGGCGACGGCAACCTGCATCCGCTGATCCTCTACGACGCCAACAAGGAAGGCGAGATGGACAGGGCCGAAGCCTTCGGCGCCGACATCCTGCGGGCCTGCGTCGCGCTGGGCGGCGTTCTCACCGGCGAGCATGGCGTCGGCGTCGAGAAGCGCGACCTGATGGGGGAAATGTTCAGCCCGATCGACCTCGACCAGCAGCAGCGGCTGAAATGCGCCTTCGACGCCCAAGGCCTGCTCAATCCGGGCAAGGTGTTCCCGACCCTGCATCGCTGCGCCGAGCTCGGCCGCATGCATGTCCATGGCGGCAACCTCGCCTTTCCCGAGCTGCCGCGTTTCTGATGGTGACGGCGCCGGTGGAAACGCTCAGGGTTCGCGACGCGGCAGACGTGCAGCAGGTCGTCCGGGCGGCGCTGGCCGCCGACGCGCCGCTGGAGATCGTCGGTCACGGCACCAAGCGGGACGTCGGTCAGCCGATGGCGCCGTGCCGCATCCTCGACCTGTCGGCGCTGAACGCGGTGCAGGACTACGAGCCGAGCGAACTGATCCTGACGGTTCAGGCCGGCGCGCCGGTCGCCGACGTGGCGTCGCTGATCGATTCGAAGAACCAGGAATTCGCGTTCGAGCCGATGGATACCGCGGCGCTGCTCGGCACCGCGCCGGGCCGGGGCACCATCGGCGGCATGATCGCCGCCGCGCTCGCCGGGCCGCGGCGGTTCAGGTCGGGCGCGGCGCGCGACCACCTGCTGGGAGCGACCGCCGTGTCCGGCTTCGGCGAAACCTTCAAGGCCGGCGGCAAGGTGGTCAAGAACGTCACCGGCTACGACCTCTGCAAGCTGCTGGCGGGGTCGTGGGGCACCCTTGCGGTGATGACCGAGGTGACGCTCAAAGTCATGCCCAAGGCCGAAAGCGAGGCCACGGTGGTGCTGCGCGGCCTCGACCCCGTCGTCGCCAACCGGGCGATGTCGGCGGCGCTCGGTTCGCCGTTCGACGTCTCCGGCGCGGCGCATGCGCCGGCCTCGGCGCTGGCCCGCGGCGAGACGCTGGCGGAGCTCGACGGCGGACGCCAGGGGCTGACGCTGCTGCGGATCGAGGGCTTCGGCAGCTCGGTGGCGCATCGCGCCCAGGGCCTGGCCGCCGCGCTGCAGGGCTTCGGCGCGACCGACATCGTCGCCGCGGAATCGCGCAGGCTTTGGCTCTCGATCCGCGACGTCCTGCCCTTTGCCGCGGCGGGGCCGATCGGCGCCTGGACGGTCTGGCGCATCGTCTGTCCGCCGGCGGCGGGCGGAGCGCTGGGGCAGGCGTTGGCGCGCGAGACCGGCGGCGACCTGATCTATGACTGGGGTGGCGGACTGATCTGGCTGGCGCTGCCGCCGGCGGCCGACGCGCGCGCCGCCCTGGTGCGGGCGCGGCTGGACGCCATCGGCGGGCATGCGAGCCTGGTCAGGGCGTCGCAGGGCGCGCGCGCCGGCGTCGACGTTTTCCAGCCCCAGAGTGCGGGGCTTTCGGCATTGAGCGGGCGCCTCAAGCAGAGCTTCGATCCGAAGCAGATCTTGAACCGCAACCGCCTGGTCAGGAGCACCGGCCCGTGAGGACGGAATTCTCTCTCGCACAGCTCGCCGACCCCGACATCGCGGAGGCCGACAAGATCCTGCGCGCCTGCGTGCATTGCGGGTTTTGCACCGCCACCTGCCCGACCTACGTGCTGCTGGGGGACGAACTCGACAGTCCGCGCGGCCGCATCTACCTGATCAAGGACATGCTGGAAAAAGGCCAGCCGCCCACCGCGGCGGTGGCCAAGCACATCGACCGCTGCCTGTCGTGCCTCGCCTGCATGACCACCTGCCCCTCGGGGGTGAACTACATGCACCTGGTCGATCAGGCCCGGGTCAAGGTCGAGCAGGAGTATCGGCGGCCGCTGAGCGAGCGGCTGTTGCGGGCGGTGCTGGCGTTGGTCCTGCCCCGGCCCGCGCTGTTCCGTGCCAGCATGATGGCGGCGCGCGCGGCCAGGCCATTGGCCGCTCTGCTGGGCTCGGAAGCCGATCCGCAAGCGCCGACTTTCCTGAGCCGTTTCAAGGCGATGCTGACGCTGGCCCCTGCCCGCCTGCCGCCCTCGGGCGCCCGCGGCGGAACGGTGTTTGCGCCGACCGGGCCGCGCCGCGGCCGGGTCGCATTGTTGCAGGGCTGCGCGCAGCAGGTGCTGGCGCCCGGGATCAATGCCGCCGCGATTCGCCTGCTCACCCGCCACGGCGTCGAGGTTGTGCTGGTCGCCGAGGAAGGCTGCTGCGGCTCGCTGACCCACCACATGGGACGCGACGGCGATGCGCTGGCGCGCGCGCGGCACAATATCGACCGCTGGGTCGCCGAGGCGGAGCGCGGCGGCCTCGATGCCATTCTGGTCACGACATCGGGCTGCGGGACCACCATCAAGGACTACGGCTACATGCTGCGCGAGGACCGCGGCTATGCCGGCAAGGCGGCGCGCGTCGCGGCCCTGGCGCAGGACGTCACCGAATACGTCGCGGGCCTTTCAATCGCGTGGCCGCGACAGCGCAGCGAGATCGTCGTCGCCTATCACTCCGCATGTTCGCTGCAGCACGGTCAGAAAATCAGCCAGCTGCCAAAAGAATTGCTTTCCAAGAGCGGATTCGTGGTGAAAGATATCGCGGAGAGTCATCTGTGTTGCGGTTCGGCTGGGACTTACAATATCTTGCAGCCCGAGATTGCGAGACGATTGCGGGAGCGCAAGGTCGCCAACATCGCAGCCGTCGAGCCCGAGGTGATTGCCGCCGGCAATATCGGGTGCATGGTGCAGATTTCCGGAGGGACGTCAGTTCCGGTGGTGCATACGATCGAGTTGCTGGACTGGGCGACGGGTGGCCCCAGTCCGGATTTATCCAACAGGCGGATTTGACGGACCACCCTCTGTCGCGGATCAGGGGCCGTGTCCGGCCCCGAAGCCCCGAACAGGCTCGAGGAAGAGGCGCTGGATCGCTCGCGGGTCTGCGGAGCGAAGCCGGTTCTTGAGATGTGATTTCGGTTTGCGATTTCGGTGGCGGCAACAGGAGGACCACGATGGCGAAAGCGAAGAAGGGCAAGAAGGCGAAGAAACAAAAGAAGGTCGTAGCGGCGAAGAAGAAGTCGACCAAGAAGTCGGCGAAGAAGGCCGCCAAGAAGTCGGCCAAGAAGGGCGCCAAGAAATCGGCGAAGAAGTCGGTGAAGAAGGCCGCCAAGAAGGCCGCGCCGAAGAAGGCCGCCAAGAAGGCTGCGCCGAAGAAGGCTGCCAAGAAGGCCGCGCCGAGGAAGAAGGCCGCCGCCAAGCCAGCCGCACCTGCTCCCGCCCCGCAGGCGGAGCCGGCCATGTCGCCCGTTCAGTCGGGTGGCTGGGGCTCGCCGCCCGCCGAGCACGACGTGGAAGGCGGCACCTAAAGCCGAGCCGACGACCCCGTCGGTTGCTGCGGGTGCCGGCTCTTCACAGCCGGCCCTCCGCGCGGCCCCAACGATCAAGCGGCTTCACCCGCAATGACGTGAAGCCGAGGCGGCATCGGTTCGCCGGGACGGGCGATCATGGTCCCTCCGCGTGAGGCGTGATCGCACCGTGATTCGGCGAAACCTTTGTCGGCAAACCCTTTGTCGGCAAGTCCTCGTCGGCTGGATACCGCCCGCGGGGTCGGCCCGCGAGATCGTGTCGGAACGGGACTTGAGATCAGACGTGAAAGAGGCCGCGGCAATCTTGTCGCGGCCTTTTTGCTTGATTCTGACCGGCCGCCCAGAAGTCGGCCAAGAAGGGCGCCAAGAAATCGGCGAAGAAGTCGGTGAAGAAGGCCGCCAAGAAGGCCGCGCCGAAGAAGGCCGCCAAGAAGGCTGCGCCGAAGAAGGCT
>JBKQQE010000644.1:0-3468 GCA_052326245.1 Xanthobacteraceae bacterium
CCATGTTTCTGCCATGTTCCGCCCTAATGCAGGCGGTGGTGGCCCGGCTCGGTAGACCGGCCGGGCGGCGCGGCAGGATTTGAAAAGGACTCATGGCAAAGCCGGCAGTGATCGTGGTGGGGGCGGACAAGGGCGGCGTCGGCAAGACGACGGTCTCGCGCGCGGTTCTCGATTATTTCAGCGCCAACAACGTGCCGACCCGCGCGTTCGACACCGAGTCGCCGCGGGGCACCCTGAAGCGGTTTCACCCGGACATCACCGAGATCGTCGACATGACGACGACCTCCGACCAGATGAAGATCTTCGATACCCTGAACACGTCCTCGACCTCGGTGACGGTGATCGACGTGCGCGCCGGCCTGCTGTCGCCGGCGCTGGCGTCGCTGCGCGACATCGGCTTTCTCGACGCCGCCCGCTCCGGTCAGATCACCTTCGCCGTGTTCCACATTCTCGGGCCGTCGATCGCGTCCCTCGACGAGATCGCCGAGACCGCAAACTTCATGACCGGCGCCAAGTATTTCCTGGTCAAGAACTTCATCAACAACACCAGTTTCTTCGAGTGGGATCAGGCGACCTACAATTCCTACTTCCACCGCATCAAGGACGCGACCGAGATCACCATCCCGAAGCTCAACGAGATGGCCTATGAGCAGGTCGAGGTCGCCGCCGTCCCGTTCCTGAAATTCGTCGCCAACAAGGGGCATCAGGACCAGCCGGCCAATTATTCCTTCGTGCTGCGCGGCTATGTCAGGCACTGGCTCGGCAACGTGTGGGGCGAGTTCGACCGCGTCAAGCTGACCGACATGGTCGGCTCGCCCGAGAAGTCAGGTTCGCGCAAGACTCCCGAGTGAGACCAGCGTCGTTGCCGGCGTTGATCGCCAACAGCGGCTGATGCGCGATCGCGCCGCGGCCGCGCCATTGCTGTTTTCGGACACATGAGCCGCACGCCCGTCTATATCGTCTGCTCGCCCCGCCCGCTTGTCGGCAAGACGCTGCTGTCGCGGCTCCTGGTCGAGTATCTGCTGCTGCAGCGTCGCGGCGCGGTCGGCTTCGACATCAGCGTCAAGGAGCCCTCGCTGATCGATTTCCTGCCCGACGTGACCGAGCCCGCCGACGTGATGGACACCCAGGGCAAGATGCAGCTGATGGACCGGCTGATCGTCAACGACGGCGTCGGCAAGGTGGTCGACCTCGGCTTTCACGCCTACGACGAATTCTTCCGGATGATCGGCGAGATCGGCTACATGAAGGAAGCCGATCGCCGCGGCGTCGATCCGATCGTGATGTATATCGCCGATTCCGACCGCATGTCGGGCGCCACCTTCGCCAAGCTGAAGCGGGCTTTCGCCGACTACGCAATCATCCCGGTCGACAACGAGCAGGTGCTGCACGGCGAACCGCCGGCGTCCTATGCCGGGCTGAAGACGCTGCGGATCCGCGCGTTGCCGCCGTTTCTCAAGACCTATATCGATCGCCGCAGCTTTTCCTTCACGCAGTTTCTGCGGCAGGACAACGATCAGTCGTCGGAACTGAACCAGTGGATCCGGGCGAACTATCTCAGGTTTCGCGACATCGAGCTGAACCTGATCGACTACCGGCTGTAACAAGGCGTCGCGAGGCCGACCAACCTTTCCGTCGTCATTCCGGGGCGCGCGCAACGCGCGCGAACCCGGAATCTCGATCGCGCGGCACATGTCGAGATTCCGGATCGGCCCGCAATGCGGGCCGTCCGGAATGACATCACCAGCTCAGTGCCCGTCGAAGGCCATCAAGGTCCGCACCGGGACGCCGAGGCCGCGCAGCTTGTCGGCGCCGCCGAGCGCGGGCAGGTCGATGATGAAGCAGGCCGCGATCACGTTGGCGCCGATCTGGCGCATCAGCTTGACCGCGCCTTCCGCGGTGCCGCCGGTGGCGATCAGGTCGTCGATCAGGATCACCCGCTCGCCCGGGCCGATGGCGTCGGCGTGCACTTCCATTTCGTCGAGGCCGTATTCCAGCGAATAGGCGATCTTCACCGTGGTGTGCGGCAGCTTGCCCTTCTTGCGGATCGGGACGAAGCCCGCCGAGAGCTGGTGCGCCACCGCGCCGCCGAGGATGAAGCCGCGGGCCTCGATCCCGGCCACCTTGTCGACCTTGGAGCCGGCCCACGGCTGCACCAGTTCGTCGACCGCGCGGCGGAAGGCGCGGGCATCGCCGAGCAGGGTGGTGATGTCGCGGAACATGATCCCGGGCTTGGGGTAGTCGGGGATGGTGCGGATGCTGTCTTTCAATTCTGGCATGGCGTCCATGAATCTCTCCTACTGACTTAGCGTGATACGCCAAGCCGGAATGCATTTTCGACGATCCGCAGCCCGACTTCGCCGCCCAGCGACATCAGCGACTCGGGGTGGAATTGAACGCCGCCGATCGGCAGCGAGGTGTGCTCGATCGCCATCGCGATGCCGTCGTCGGTGACCGCCGTCACCTTTAGCACATCCGGCATGCTGTCGCCTTCGACGAACAGCGAATGATAGCGACCGACCACCACTTCGCCGGGAAGGTTGCCCATCAGGGTCCCGCCGCGCACCCGCACCCGGGACGGCCGGCCATGGGCCGGCTGGGTCAATTGGCCGAGCTGGCCGCCGAAATATTCGCCGATCGCCTGGACGCCGAGGCAGACGCCGAACACCGGCAGTTTCTTCGCGATCGCCGCGTCGAGGGTTTTCGCAATGTTGAAATCCTCGGGGCGCCCCGGCCCGGGCGACAGCACCAGCAGGTCGTAAGGCTGCGCCGCCAGCATCTGCAGCGCGTGGGTGTGGCGCGTCACGCTGACCTCGGCGCCGACCTGGCGGAAGTAATCGGCGAGCATGTGGACGAAAGAATCGTCGTGGTCGATCAGCAGCACCTTCTTGCCGGAGCCGAGCGCATCGGGCGCGAAGGCCGACAGCGGCTTCGGCGGATCGCCGCGCAGCGCCTGGAACAGCGCTGCCGCCTTGGTCTGGCATTCCTGCTCCTCGGCCACCGGATCGGAATCGTACAACAGCGTGGCGCCGACCCGCACTTCGGCAAGCCCGTCCTTCATCCGGATGGTGCGGATGGTGATGCCGGTGTTGATGCCGCCGTCGAAGGTGACGCAGCCGATCGCGCCGGCGTACCAGCGCCGCGACGACCGCTCGTTGTCCTCGACGAACTGCATCGCCCACAATTTCGGGGCGCCGGTCACGGTCACGGCCCAGGCGTGGGTCAGGAAGGCGTCGAGCGAATCGAACCCCGGCCGCAGCACGCCTTCGACGTGATCGACGGTGTGAAACAGCTTGGAGTAGGTCTCGATCTGCCGCCGCGCCAGCACCTTGACCGTGCCGGGAACGCAGACCCGCGCCTTGTCGTTGCGATCGACGTCGGTGCACATGTTGAGCTCGAATTCGTCCTTCTCCGAATTCAAGAGCTGGCGGATCTGCTCGGCGTCGCCGATGGCGTCCCTGCCACGGG
>JBKQQE010000645.1:0-7201 GCA_052326245.1 Xanthobacteraceae bacterium
CGAAACACAGTAATTGCCTTGTCCGACCCCAACCCGAGAATGGATGTGAAAATGCTGACCCTCGAAACCGCACTGAAAATCGTCACCAAGGTGCTGGCAGCGGCGCAGGAGAAGAAGCTGAGGCCGATCGCCGTCGTCGTGCTGGACGCACGCGGCAGCGTCAAGGCGGCGGCGGCCCAGGACGGCACCAGCCTGATGCGCAGCGACGTCGCCCACGGCAAGGCCTACGGCGCAATCGCGCTCGGCATGGGCTCGCGGGCGATCTTCAAGCGCGCCAACGAACAGCCGTATTTCGTCGACGCGGTCAACACCATGGCGCGCGGCGCGCTGGTGCCCGTGCCGGGAGGCGTTCTGATCGAGGACACGACTGGCGTTGTCATCGGTGCCGTCGGAATCAGCGGTGACACCTCCGACAATGACGAGGTCTGCGCGGTCGCGGGCATCGAATTCGCCGGCCTCAAGGCCAACGTGGGCTGATACCCGCTGCGACGCGGCGGCACTGCGTCAGGCCGCCCGGATCCGGGCGGTCTCCCTGGAGAATGACCATGAGCTTTCAGTGTGCTTCGCAGGCCCTGTCCCGATTCACGGTGCTCGACCTGACGCGCATTCGCTCCGGCCCGACCGCGGTGCGCCAGCTCGCCGACTGGGGCGCCAATGTCATCAAGATCGAGGCGCCGCCGGAGGTCGCGGATGCCGAGCAGCCGGGCGGTCCCCGGCACGGCGCCGACTTTCAGAACCTGCACCGCAACAAGCGCGCGATCACCCTCGACCTCAAGTCCCCCCGGGGCCGCGAGGTGTTCCTGCGGCTCGTCGCCAAGGCCGACGTCGTGGTGGAGAACTATCGCCCGGACGTGAAGCAGCGCCTGTCGATCGACTATCCGACGCTGCGCGAGATCAATCCGCGCCTGGTCTATGCGAGCATTTCCGGCTTTGGCCAGGACGGACCCTATCACCAGCGTCCGGGCTTCGATCAGATCGCGCAGGGCATGGGCGGACTGATGTCGATTACCGGCGCGCCCGGCGGCGGCCCGATGCGCGTCGGCATTCCGGTCGCCGATCTGGCCGCCGGCCTGTTCTGCGCCATGGGGATCCTGACGGCGCTGCTGGAGCGCGAGCAGTCCGGCGAAGGTCAGTGGGTTCAGACCTCGCTGCTGCAGGCCCAGATCTTCATGCTCGATTTTCAGGCGGCGCGCTGGCTCATGCATGGCGAGGTCGCCGGACAGGCCGGCAACAGCCATCCCACCAGCATCCCGACCGGCGCATTCAAGACCGCCGACGGCCATATCAACATCGCGACCGCGGGACAGAAGATCTGGGAGCGCCTCGCCGTTGCCCTGGGAGCCGAACACCTGCTCGCGGACCAGCGCTATTCGAGCAATGCCAGACGCTCGGAACATCGCGACGCCCTGAATGCCGCGATCGAAGCCATCACCGCGACGCGGCCGACCGCCGCCTGGGTCGACGCCCTCAACGCCGCGGGCGTGCCGTGCGGACCGATCTACGCGATCGACCAGATGTTCGACGATCCCCAGGTCCGCCATCTCGGCATCGCCCAGGACGTGCCCAACGAGGACGGCCGCCAGATCCGGCTGGTGGGGCAACCGATGACGCTGTCGCGGACGCCGAGCCGCATGGCGGTGCGCCCCCCTGAAGTCGCCGAGCACACCGAAGAGGTTCTGCACGAATTTGGCTTCAGCGCGGGCGAGATCGCGGAGCTTCGCGCCGCGCACGTCGTGTAACAATTTTTCTTCACAGCAAACAGGAATCCAATATGTCGAAAACCGACAAGATGCTCTCGCGGCTCGATGACGGCGTCGGCTATGTCATCTTCAACAATCCGGAACGCCACAACGCCGTCTCGCTCGAGATGTGGACACGCTGCGCCGAAATCCTGGAAGGTTTCGCCACCGACCCGGCCGTGCGGGTCGTCGTGCTCACCGGCGCCGGCGGCAAGGCCTTCATCTCGGGCGCCGACATCTCGAAATTCGACGAGGAGCGCGCGTCGGAGGCGGCGGTGAAGACCTACAATGACGCGGTCGAACGCGGCTACGCGGCGGTGCACGAATTCCCCAAGCCGACGATCGCCATGATCCGCGGCTACTGCATCGGCGGCGGCATGGGTCTGGCGAGCTGCTGCGACCTGCGCATCTGTTCCGAGGATTCCCGCTTTGCGGTGCCCGCGGCCAAGCTCGGCCTCGGATACGCCTATCCCGGCGTCAAGCGCCTGATGGATATCGTCGGGCCGTCCTTCACCAAGGAGATCTTCTTCACCGCGCGCCAGTTCGACGCCAGCGAGGCGCGCGAGATGGGGCTCGTCAACAGGGTGGTCAGCGCCGGCGATCTCGAGGACTACGTCCGCAATTACGCGCACACGATCTCGGCGAACGCGCCCCTGACCGTCGACTCGATCAAGTTCATCGTCGGCGAGGTGACGAAGGATGAAAGCGCGCGCGACATGAAGAAGTGCGCCGACATGGTGGCGCGGTGCTTCGCCAGCCGGGACTACGAGGAAGGCCGCAAAGCCTTCCTGGAGAAGCGCAAGCCGGTGTTTCAGGGGCACTGAGGGGCATCATCGCCGCTCGCGCGGACGGGCGGATCCTCCGGCTTTCGCGCGGCGGCTAGCGCCGCGCCGGTTGCCCGGCCAGCCAATCGCGGCCCTGCCCATACAACGCTTCGACCTCGGCGCCCCGCAGCCCCGGCATGTCGCGCTTGACGCGATAGCCGATCTCTTCCTGGATATAGGCAAGATGACGATAGCCCTGCGGGAACTGGGCGAGCTTGGCGTCGCCCAGCTTCAGCGTCGCCGAAGGGCTGACCGGATCGATGCGATCCTTTTCGTAGATCGGCTGCCTGCGGACCAGGCCCCATCTGTCCTTGCGCTTCTCGAGAAAATCGAAGAAGCGGCCGGTGCAGACCACATCGCAGTCTACGCCGTGGGCCTGGCCACGCTGCGAGATCGTCATCTTGGTCTGCGCGATGGCGCGCGCGCCGGCGAGATCGATGCTCATTCCGCCGAGAAAATGCAGGATGCTGACGCCCTTGTCCCAGCCTTCGCGCGTGACGGCGATGAAATCCGTCGCCGAACCCTGAAACCAGGTGGCCGACATCCAGCCGTCGTCGTGCCAGACGGTTGCGAAACGATCCCAATCGCCGGCGTCGCGCCAGACCGCCCAGTTCTCGATCAGTTCGCGAATGGCAATGCGGTCGGCAAAATTCGAATCGACAATCATGGTTCTGGTCCTTTCCCGGTCAGCCGGTGGCCCGGCGCCAGGCGCCGGCCGGGTCGTCAAACGAGGTCGCTGAACACCTCGTCGACCGCAAAGCGCCGCGAGATCAGATTCTGTTGCGCGGCATATTCGATGATCAGTTCGAGCGACGGCCGGATCGCGTCCCGGCCGAACGGGCAGAAGTCCAGCCCCGACGCCGACGGCGGCGCCATCCGGCGCGACTGCAGCAGCATCCGGTAGACCTCGCGAACGGAATCCGGATCGCTGTCGTGCAGGGCCTTCGTCACCACCACGAAATGATTGACAGGGACGATGCCGCGCCGGCCGTACCAGGCCCGCGCCTCGGCCTCGGGGTCCGGCCACAGTGACTTGAGCCGCGGATCGCTGGAGGTCTCCCCGAGCACGGCGTCCACTTCCCCGTCCAGCAGCATCTGCAGGATCGACTTGTCGGCGGGGGCGCGCGCCGTCGTATCGTGGTACTCCGCGACATGGGGGTCCTCGAACGTGATCCACTCGATCGAGTCGAGGTCGACACCGTAGTCGTTGGCGAGAATGCCGCGGATCCAGGCGCCCGTGGTCGTGGTGAAGGAGCGGATTCCGATCCGCTTGCCGGGCAGATCCGCCGGCGTCATGCTGCCCCTCGCCGCATTGTAGAGCGCGTAGACGTGCTGGAATCGTCCCATCACCACGGCGGGCAGCAGCACGATCGGCTTGTGGTGTTCCTTCGCCATCAGGTAGGTGACGATCGCCAGTTCGGAGACGTCGAACGCCTGCTCGCGAACCATCGGCTTGAAGCCGCGGTTGGTGGGCCTGTATCCGCTGGCATAGTCCAGCACCACGCGATCCGACGTCACCTGTCCGCTCTTGAGCGCCTGGGTCGAGGGATGGTCGCCAAGCAGCGTTCGCAGATGCCTCGGCTCGGTCATGGTGTCCGTCATCGATTTACCTCGAAACCCGCCATCCGATGGTCCCTACGCGCAGCGTCGGCACCGCCCTCCCCGTCGATGTCAGACGTCTTCCGGCCGGTCGACATAGACGAGCCCCGCCTTCTGCAGCGGCTCGCGCATGCTGTACATGTCGAGCCCCAGCTCGCCGGCGGCCAGGCGCTTACGCTTGCCTTCCTCGTCGGCATTGCGCTTCACCGACTTGGCGGCGACGTCGGCGGCGATCCCACGGGGAATGACCACCACGCCGTCGTCGTCGGCGACCACCACGTCGCCCGGGGTCACCAGCGCGCCGGCACACACCACCGGCACGTTGACGGCGCCGAGCGTGGCCTTCACCGTCCCCTTCGCCGAGATCGAGCGCGACCACACCGGAAATCCGAGCTTGGTCAGCGCCTTGATGTCGCGGCAGCCGGCATCGATGACAAGCCCGACCACGCCGCGCGCGATCAGCGAGGTGCCCAGCAGTTCGCCGAACATGCCGTCGTGATTTTCTGTGGTGCAGCCGACCACGAGAATATCGCCCTTGCGGCACTGCTCGACCGCGACATGCAGCATCCAGTTGTCGCCGGGCTGGGCCAGAACCGTGACGGCGGTGCCCGCCACCTCGGCACCCGCCCAGATCGGCCGCATGTACGGGTGTAGCAATCCGACCCGTCCCATCGCCTCATGCGCGGTCGACACGCCGACGCCCGCGAGCGTGCGCACGGTCGCTTCGTCCGTGCGATGGATGTTTTTCACCACAACCGTCTTCATGTCCGCTCTCCTTTCATCGATGCAGATGCAACTGCACGCGGTTCCTGCGGTTGCGCGGCGCCGGCGGGGCCATCAAGCACCGCGTGCATCCGCGCATCATCGAGGGCATTTTCCCACTTCGCGACCAGCACGGTCGCAACCGCATTGCCGATCAGGTTGGTCGGCGTCAGCGCCTGCGACATCAGCCGGTGAACCCCAAGCACCAGCGCGACGCTGGCGACCGGAATGGTGCCGCCCGCCGCAAGCGTGGCGGCAAGCACGACAAAGGCCGCGCCGGCGATTCCCGCGGCGCCCTTCGACGTCAACAGCAGGATCAGCAGCAGCCCGATCTGGTGGCTGAGATCAAAGGGCGTGTTGGTCGCCTGGGCCAGAAACACGGTCGCCGTGGCCAGATAGAGACAGGTGCCGTCGAGATTGAACGAATAGCCGGTCGGAATCACCAGCCCGACCACGCTCTGCTCGCAGCCGAGCGCCTCGAGCTTCATGATCATGCGCGGCAGCACCGTCTCCGAGGACGTGGTCGCGAAGCAAACCAGGAGTTCCTCGCGGATGTAGCGAATGAGCTTGAGCAGGCTGAAGCCGCAAAGCGCGGCGACGGGACCGAGCACCACCGCAATGAAGACGAGGCAGGTAAGATAGAAGCCGCCGACCAGCTTGCCGAGCGACGACAGCGACCCGATTCCGAACTTTCCGACGGTAAACGCGATCGCGCCGAATGCCCCGAGCGGCGCCGCCCACATCACGATGCGCACCACGCCAAACACCATCTTGGCGGCGATGTCGAGGACCTCGGTCATCGGACGCGCGCGATCGCCGAGCCAGATCAGCGCGAAGCCGCACAACACCGAAAGGAACAGGACCTGCAGGATGTTGCCTTCGGAAAACGCCCCGACGAAGGTTTGCGGTATGATGTTCATCAGGAACGGCACCGCGCCGACCGCCGAGGTCTGTTTGACATAGGGATCGACGAGGCTGGTGTTGATGGTCGAGAGGTCGACATTCATGCCGGCGCCTGGCTGCAGCACATTGACCGCAACCAGCCCGATGACAAGCGCCAGCGTCGTGACCGCCTCGAAGTAGAAGATCGCCTTGACCGCGACCCGGCCGACCCGCGTCATGTCCGCCATATGGGCAATGCCGTTGACCACCGTGCAGAAGATAATGGGTGCGATCAGCATGCGGATCGCCTTGATGAAGGCGTCGCCGAGCGGCTGCATCTGCGCGGCGAAATCCGGCCGAGCGACGCCGAGCGCGATCCCGACCGCCATCGCCAGCAGAACCTGGACCCAAAGCTCCTTCCACCACGCCCTTGCCCGCGGCTCCACGACGGTTGACGACGCGCTTGGCAGAGTCATGTTCCGCTCCGGCAGCGCTCGACCTCGCCTGGTCGGCGATCGATCCCGCCGACGCGCCCCACGCTGCCTGCGACTTCGGCAATCCGTGCGAGCCCGGCCAACCGCGCGCGCCGGCACGAACGTGCGGACATCGCGGCGGTCGGGCGGCAAGGCGTTGCGAAGTCGGTCACGTTCAGGCCGGCACTTTCTCGGAACTGGCCTTCGGCGGCGAGCCGAGTTGGGCGCCCTTGGCCGCGTCAGGCGCGGCAGCGACCTCGGGAGCCTGAAGCGACGCCACCGTTGCAACCACGATCTGTTCGATGGCCTGGGCGACGTCGGCGCCGTTCGCCTCGCCGCGCGACAGCCGCGTAATGCGTTCCGGTGAGATCAGGGAGTAATAGAGCGCCCCAAGCAGAAACTGGCATCGCCACACGATCGTGGACCGCGACAGGCGCGGCAGGCTTTGTTCGATCGCCTCGATGAAGGCCTGGTTCGTCTCATCGAAGATTTCGGCGATGATCCGGCCCACCGCCTCGTTGCCTTCGGCCGACATCATGGCCCGCAACCGGGTGAAGCGGGCTCCCCCGCCGGTGTGGTCGCTGCTGGACGTGAAAGCCGGCACCACGTAGGCGCGGATGATGGCCTCGAGCCGATTCTCGAGATCGCGAATCCGCATGGCGGCGGCCAGCAGTTCGTGGCGCCGGTCGTTCATCGGCCCGCAATGGCGCCGATAGATGGCCAGCAGCAACTCGTCCTTGCTCTTGAAATGGTAGGTAATACTGCCGGGATTGGCGCCGGCGGCGCGCGCGATGTCGCGGATCGACACGGCCGAATAGCCGTTGCTCGAAAACAGTGTTTCAGCTGCGCCGAGGATCGCTTCCCGCATATTCGGGTTGCGCGCCATATCGTTTCCTTCCCGTTTCGATTTGTACACTCGTAC
>JBKQQE010000646.1:0-4403 GCA_052326245.1 Xanthobacteraceae bacterium
ACAATGACGTCGAACTGCTTCGGCCAGCGCACTAGCTGCATGCCGCCGGCATCTGCGAGCATGTGCTCAAGTTCGACGTCCTTGTACGCGCGCGCATGCACATCGGCGACGACTTCGCGCCACAGCACGCCGGTCTTCATGACGTTGCGCTTTTCCATCGAGGTGAGCTTGTTGCGGCGCTTGCGGGCGAGATCGAAGGCGACGCGGGCGATGCGCTCGATTTCGTAGGTGTCGTAGACCTGGGTGTCGATGGCGCGCTTCTGGCCGTTGCCGAGATCGGTGATGGTCTTCGGCTCGCCGAAATACACCCCGCCAGTGAGTTCGCGCACGATCATGATGTCGAGCCCCTCGACGACCTCGCGGCGCAGGCTCGAGGAATCGGCGAGCGCGGGGTAGCAGATCGCCGGCCGCAGGTTGGCGAACAGGCCGAGATCCTTGCGCAGCCGCAACAGCCCCGCCTCCGGCCGCACGTCGTACGGCACGCTGTCCCATTTCGGGCCGCCGACGGCGCCGAACAGCACCGCGTCGGAAGCCTTCGCCAGCGCCATGGTGGCGTCGGTGATCGCGACCTTGTCGGCGTCGTAGCTGGCGCCGCCGACCAGCCCGCTTTCGGTCTCGAAGCGGGCGAGGCCCTGCTGGTTGATCCAGCCGATCAGCCGCTGCACCTCCGCCATCACCTCCGGGCCGATGCCGTCGCCGGGCAGAAGAAGCAGCTTGTAGGGGGTCATGGGATCGCCTCTGGTCAGATTTTCGGGTCGGAATTTCGAGGCCACTGCTAGTGCCCCGATGCCGGATTTGCAAGACACCGTTGCCGGCGGCGGGACTTGCGCTCGCACCCAGAGCCGCTTCACATGCGCATCCCCGGCGCCGCCGGGGCACCCGCGCGGAACCGACATGACCCCCCTGCAGCGCCCCGCCACCGCGTGACTTCGCATCCCACCCCCGCTACCTCGTCCCACCCCGCGCGCCAGATCCTGATGCTGGCACTGGCGCCGGCGATTGGGCTCGGGATCGGGCGCTTTGCCTATTCGCTGGTGCTGCCGGACATGCGCGACAGCCTGCACTGGTCCTATTCGGCCGCGGGCTTCATGAACACCGTCAACGCCGCGGGCTATCTCGCCGGCGCGCTCGGCGCGGCCTCGGTGGCGCGCCGGGTCGGACTGTTTGCGGCCGCCGCACTCGGCACCGTCGCCTGCGTGGTGTCGCTTTTGCTGTGCGCGCTGACCGGCAATTTCGCGGTGCTTGCCGCCGCGCGCGGGCTCGCCGGCGTCGGCGCGGCGGTGGCCTTCGTCGGCGGCGGCACGCTCGGCGCCATGATCGCGCAATCGCAGCCGGCGCGCTCGTCGCTGCTGCTCGGCCTGTTCTACACCGGGCCGGCGCTGGGAATCGTGATTTCCGGCGTGACGGCGCCTGCGCTGCTTGAGGCCTATGGGCCGGGGTCGTGGCGCATCGTCTGGGCCGCGCTCGCCGCCATCAGCACCGTGCTCACCGCGGTGCTGATGCTCAATCGGGTCGAGGCGCCGGCGCTGCGGTCGCATGCGGCAGCCAGGACGCCGCCGCTGGCGCCGATTGCGATCTACCTGTTCGGCTATTTCTGCTTCGGCGCCGGCTACATCGCCTACATGACCTTCATGATCGCCTATGTGCGAAGCGCCGGCGGCGGCGCGCTGGCGCAAGGCGCGTTCTGGTGCCTGATCGGCGCCGGCGCCTTGGTGTCGCCGTGGCTGTGGCGCGGGCTGTTGTCGCGCGGCGCCAGCGGCGGCGCCACCGCCATCCTGATCGGCATCACCATGATCGGCGCGGCGCTGCCGCTCGTCAGCGCGACGTCGATCACACTGGCGTTGTCGGCGCTGGTGTTCGGGCTGGCGTTTTTCGCCGTGGTCTCCGCCACCACGGCCTTTGTCCGCTTCAACTATCCCGCGGAAGCCTGGCCCAAGGCGATCGCGGCGGTGACGATCGCGTTCAGCATCGGACAGACGCTGGGGCCGATCGCCACCGGCGCGCTCAGCGACGCCTTCGGCAGCCTGGATTATGCGCTCGACCTGTCGGCGCTGACGCTGGCGCTGGGCGCCGCCGCCTGCGCCGCGCAGCGGCGGCTTGCTGTTTCCTGAGCGGAGCGGCTCGCCGGCGCTATTCCACCACCGCGCAGGCGATGCGGCCGCCGGCATTGCCGGTCGGGTCGGTCTTGTAGTCATCGGCGCCGGCATGGATGATGAAGGCGGTGCCGTCGGGCTTGAACAGCGAGTTCGGCTTGTCCTTGGCCAGCGTCACCGCGGTGTTGACCACCTCGACCGCGATCTCGCCCGAGGCCGGCACGATCAGGTTGGGCATGTCGCCGGCGTGATGGCCGTCGGCCGCCATCATGCCGTGCTTGTGGCCGTCGGGGTTGAAGTGGCCGCCGGCGGAAGTGAAGGGCGGCTCGCATTTGCCGACCGCATGGACATGAAAGGCGTGTTCGCCCGCCGGCAGGCCCTTGGCCGTGAGCTTGATCAGCACGCCGTCCGACACCTGCGTCAGATCGATGGTGCCGATGGTGGCGCCGTCGGCGTTCTTCACCACCGCCTTGGCGGTTTGCGCGGCGGCGGTGCCCACGGTGGCGCCGAGCGCGATGACGACGGCAAGTGAGACGCGAGCAATCATGACACCCTCATGAACTGAATGACGAAGCCGGCGCAGCAAACTGGCCGGAGCAAAACTGGCCAATGTGAAACAGCGGATCGGCGGGATTATTCCGCCTCCCGCCTCAGCTGCCGCTGAAGGCGTTGTAGCCCTGGTCTTCCCAATAGCCGCCTTTGTAGTCATTGGTGACTTCCATGGCGATCACATATTTGGGATTCTTGAAGCCGAGCTTGGTCGGCACCCGGATCTTCATCGGGAAGCCGTAGGCCTTGGTCAGGATCTGATCGTCGAACTTGAACGTCATCTGGGTCTGCGGGTGCAGCGCGGTGGGCATGTCCAGCGTCCCGGTGTAGCCCTCGGCGCAGCGGAACCAGCAGTATTTGG
Organism: Xanthobacteraceae bacterium; assembly: GCA_052326245.1. GTDB lineage: Bacteria > Pseudomonadota > Alphaproteobacteria > Rhizobiales > Xanthobacteraceae > Bradyrhizobium_A. The sequence goes on from JBKQQE010000646.1 coordinate 3,004, forward strand.
CGCGGGTGTCGGCGCCCACCAGCTTCAGGAAATCCCGCAGCGAGGCGCCGGTCCAGCTGCCGATCGCGCTCCAACCCTCGACGCAGATGTGCCGCGTGATCTGCTTGAACTGCGGCAGCGCGTAGAGCTCCTGCAGCGTCCACGGCTTCTTGTTGTCGACCAGGCCAGTGACCTGGAACTTGTAGTCCGCCGCCTCGACCTCCGGCGCCTCGTCGAGGCTGTAATAGGCGTTGAACGGGAACGGCCGGGTGATGGCGCTTTCGGGATAGGTCGGCGCCAAGGTGTTGGGATTGAACAGCGCCGCCTGCACCGCGTCGTTGAACTTGGAGACGTGCCGGAGAAGATTCTCCGCCGAGTCCTCGTCGATGACGTCGCAGCCGGTCAACAGCGTCAGCGCCCCGAAGCTGGCGCCGGTGGCGAGGAAACGACGCCGCGCCGGATCAGGCAAAAGCCGGGTGGCGTCCTTGACCAGCAGCCGCTTGTCGACGCCCGGAATGATCAGATCGCGGAGTTTTCGCATGATGACCCCTCCTCGCTCCTAGCGGCCGATGATCATGGCACGAAGGCTTTTCGGCACCAGCAGCGCCAGCACCACGTGGACGGCGAGGAAGCCGACGATCGCCGACATGCAGCCGAAGTGAACGTAGCGGGCGGTGTCGTAGCCGCCGAACAGCGCGGTGAGCCACTGCAGCTGCACCGGCTTCCAGATCGACAGGCCGGACAGCACCACGACGATGCCGACCACGATGATGCCGGCGTAGAGCAGCTTCTGCACGTTGTTGTAGACTGTGAGGTCGTCATGCGACAGCCGGCCGGTCAGCGCCGCGCGGGCGTCGGTGATCACGCCGGATGCCGACAGCGGCAACAGCTTGCGGCGAAACCGCCCGGTGAGGAAACCGACGCACAGATAGACCAGGCCATTGACCATCAGCAGCCACATCGCCGCGAAATGCCACAACAGCGCGCCGCCGAGCCAGCCGCCCAGCGTGATGGCGCGGGGGAAGGTGAAGCCGAACAACGGCGAGGCGTCGTAGATCTGCCAGCCGGACATGATCATGGCGATCATGGCGACCGCGTTGATCCAGTGCAGGATCCTGACCCAGCCCGGCTGGATCACGCGCATCACCGATACCTGGTCGCGGTCAGGGCCGGCATGTTCGGCGGCAATGCTCGACATCTCGTCCTCGTCGTCAAGGTGTGCGTTCGTCAGGTTCTACGATGGCAGTCTAGCATTTGTTACGTTGCACGGCCGTATCAGTTTCACGTGACGCCGGCGCGGCGGGCCGGCGGAAACGACGGATTCTGGACACCGGCGCGGGGAACAATCGGCATAGGGGGCGACCTTTTGGGTCGCACCCCTGCCACACCACCCGGCATGCGGGTCCGCACCGGGCGGTTCG
>JBKQQE010000647.1:0-3898 GCA_052326245.1 Xanthobacteraceae bacterium
GGGTGCGACCCAAAAGGTCGCCCCCTATGCCGATTCGGCGTTCAGCGTCGTCGCGTGGTCGCAGAGATGACTGGCTGAAGTCTGTGTTGTGTTACTCGTCATGCCCGGCCTTGTGCCGGGCATCCACGTCTTCACAGCGTTTCAGCAAGAAAGACGTGGATGGCCGGGACAAGCCCGGCCATGACGAAGAAAACGAGCTCAGCCCGGCGGCGTGCCGTTGAGCGCGAGCACGTGGCCCGCGAGATAGAGCGATCCGGTGATCAGGATTCGCGGCGGCACCTCATAGGCGAGCCGCGCGATCGAGGCCAGCGCCGCCTCGACGCCGGCTGCGGTCTCCACCCGCATGCCGAGCTGGCGCGCGGCATCGGCGAGGGTGTCGACCGCCATCGCGTTGTCCTGCGCGGGGATCGGCACCGCGATGATATGGCGGGTGAGGCCGGAGAAATTCGCCAGAAAGCCGCGCGCGTCCTTGTTGGCCATCATCCCGGCAATCACCACCAGCGGCCGCGACACCCGCTCCTCGAGATCGCCGAGCGCCGCCGCCACCACGCGGCCGCCGTCGACATTGTGGCCGCCGTCGAGCCAGAGCTCGGCGCCGTCGGGCGCCAGCGCCAGCAGCGCGCCGGCGCCGATCCGCTGCATCCGTGCCGGCCATTCCGCCCGCGCGATGCCGCTCTCGCAGGCGGCGGGATCGATCCGGAACGCATCGGTGGCCCGCAGCGCGGCGATTGCGAGCCCGGCATTGTCGAACTGATGCCGCCCGAACAGCCGCGGCGCGGACAGATCGAGCAGGCCGCGATCGTCCTGATAGACCAGGCGGCCGCGCTCGACGCCGACATGCCAGTGCTGGCCGGCGGCGTGCAGCGGCGCGCGCGCGCGCCGCGCGGCCTGTTCGATCACCGCCGCGGCTTCCGGCGGCTGTTCGGCGCAGACCAGCGGCACATGCGGCTTGATGATGCCGGCCTTCTCGCCGGCGATTTCCGCCAGCGTTGACCCAAGAAAGTCCTGGTGGTCGATCCCGACCGGGGTGATGACGCAGACCGCGGGCCTGTCGATCACGTTGGTGGCATCTAACCGCCCGCCGAGGCCGGTTTCCAGGATCACGGCGTCGGCCGGTTGCGCGGCGAACAGCGTCAGCGCCGCGGCGGTCTCGATCTCGAACACCGTGATCGGGGCGCCGTCATTGGCCGCCTCGCAATGGCCGAGCGCGGCGCCGAGCTCGGCGTCGCCGACCAGCACGCCGCCGCCCGGGCGGCCGAGCCGGAAGCGCTCGTTGATGCGCACCAGGTGCGGCGAGGTATAGACGTGGACGCTAAGGCCGGCGGCCTCGAGCATCGCCCGCAGATAGGCCACCGTCGAGCCCTTGCCGTTGGTACCGGCGACATGGATCACCGGCGGCAGCCGGCGTTCGGGATGGCCGAGGCGCTCCAGGATGCGCCACATTCGGTCCAGCGTCAGGGCGATGCGTCGCGGATGCAGGGACGACAGCCGCGCCAGGATATCGTCGAGCGCCGGCAGCGGGTTCACGCGGAAGGTGCGGCGATGCCGGTGGGCAGCGGCGCCGGCGCGACCGGCGCCGCGGCCGGCGCTTCGATCGCCGGCGACTTGGTCAAGAGCCGGCACAGCCGCGCCAGCGTCGACCGCAGATCATGCCGGTGCACCACCATGTCGATCATGCCGTGGTCGCGCAGATACTCCGCGCGCTGGAAGCCCTCGGGGAGTTTCTCGCGGATGGTCTGCTCGATCACGCGGGCGCCGGCGAAGCCGATCAGCGCGCCGGGCTCGGCGATCTGCACGTCGCCGAGCATGGCGTAGGAGGCGGTGACGCCGCCGGTGGTGGGGTTGGTCAGCACCACGATGTAGGGCAGCTTGGCCTCGCGCAGCATCTGCACCGCCACCGTGGTGCGCGGCAGCTGCATCAGCGAGAGAATGCCTTCCTGCATGCGCGCGCCGCCGGAGGCCGCGAACACGATGCAGGGCGAGCGCTTCTCGACCGCGAGCTCGAGCCCTTTGATGATCGCCTCGCCGGCCGCCATGCCGAGCGAGCCGCCCATGAAATCGAAGTCCTGCACCACCAGCACCACCGGCGCGCCCTCGAGCTTGCCGAAGCCGACCTTCACCGAATCGTGCAGCCCGGTCTTGGCGCGGGCATCCTTGATGCGGTCGACATAGCGGCGCTCGTCGCGGAATTTCAGCGGATCCGCCGTCACCTCCGGCAGCGCCACGTCGAACCAGGTCTCGTTGTCGAAGATCGATTTCATCCGCACCACTGCGCCCATGCGCATGTGGTAGTTGGAGCCGGGGATGACGAACTGGTTGCTCTCGACGTCCTTGTAGAACACCAGCTGCCCGGAATCCGGGCACTTGATCCAGAGGTTCTCGGGCGTCTCCCGGCGCAGGATGCTGCGGATCTTCGGGCGGACGACGCTGGTGATCCAGATCATGGGCGAGAGCTCCATTGTCTTATCACAAATGTGCGGACCGGCCGGCGGTTGCGCAAGAGGGGCGCGTTCGCGCCGGGGCGCAATTCGGGTTCCCCGCCCATGGTGGGTTAGCGCCCGGATCGCACGCCGCGCGCCAGCGCGGCGGTGAGATCGGCGACCGCGGTCACGGTAGCGGCGGTGGCGCGGCCCTCGGCATCGAGGCTGCCCCGCAGCGCGTCCACCAGCGCCGAGCCGACCACGACGCCGTCGGCATCGCGCGCGATGGCGGCGGCCGCCTCCGGCGTCCTGATGCCGAAGCCGACGCAGACCGGCAGTGCGGTATGGCGCTTGATGCGGGCCACCGCGCTGCCGACCGCGGCAGAGTCGGCGCTGGCGCTGCCGGTAATGCCGGTGATCGAGACGTAATAGACGAAGCCGGAGGTATTGGTCAGCACCGTCGGCAGCCGCTTGTCGTCGGTGGTCGGCGTCGCCAGGCGGATGAAGTTCAGCCCGGCCTTGAGTGCCGGGATGCACAGTTCCTCGTCTTCCTCCGGCGGCAGGTCGACGATGATCAGGCCGTCGACGCCGGCGGACTTCGCGTCGTCGAGAAATCGCGCGACGCCGTAGATGTAGATCGGAGTGTAGTAGCCCATCAGCACCACCGCCGAGGCGTCGACGGCGGCGCGGAACTGTCGCACCAGCTGCAGCGTCTTCGCCAGCGTGGTGCCGGCCTTGAGCGCGCGCAGGCCGGCCGCCTGAATCGCCGGACCGTCGGCCATCGGATCGGTGAAGGGCATGCCGATCTCGATGACGTCGGCGCCGGCGCGCGGCAACGCCTTGATGATCTCGAGCGAGGTCGCAAGATCCGGATCGCCGCACATCACGAAGGTGACGAAGGCGGCGCGGCCCTGCTGCTTCAGGTCGGCGAACCGCCGAACGATGCGGGTCGTCATGCCCGGCTCCTCAGGATCTCGGCGACCTGGGGAATGTCCTTGTCGCCGCGGCCAGAAATGTTGACCACCATCAGGTGGTCTTTGGCGCGCTTCGGCGCGAGCTCCAGCACCTTGGCGATGGCGTGGGCGGGCTCCAGCGCCGGGATGATGCCTTCGAGCCTCGACAGCAGCTGGAACGCGGCGAGCGCCTCCTCGTCGGTGGCGGAGAGGTAGGTGACGCGCCCGGTTTCGTGCAGCCAGGAATGCTCCGGGCCGATGCCGGGATAGTCGAGCCCCGCCGAAATCGAATGCGCGTCCTGGATCTGGCCGTCGTCGTCCATCAGGAGATAGGTGCGGTTGCCGTGCAGCACGCCCGGCCGGCCGCCGGCAATCGAGGCGGCGTGCAGATCGGTGAGGCCGTGGCCGGCCGCCTCGACGCCGAAGATCTCCACCGACGGATCATCGAGGAACGGGTGGAACAGGCCCATGGCGTTGGAGCCGCCGCCGATGCAGGCGACGAGCGTATCGGGAAGGCGTCCCTCG
>JBKQQE010000648.1:0-8557 GCA_052326245.1 Xanthobacteraceae bacterium
AACCCGACGTCGGGATTGGCCTTGGCTTGTTCGATCAGATGTTCGCCTGCGCCGAACCCGATCTCGAGCCAAAAGGCCTTCGGCTCAAACTCGAACGTGGGCCGACTTGCAAGGGCGCCCGGATCGATCTCGAGCTTCGGCAGGCTCTCGCCGATGAGCCGTTCTTGTCCCAAGCGCAGCGCTTTTCCGCGGCTGCGCCCGTACAACGTGCGACGTCTCAAATCGGCGCTGCTCTCTTTGCCCGCCGCCCGCATGCGCCCTTGCCTTAGCCAGCGCCTCAGGCGAGGCGGCGGAGCGGGTCGGCGAGGTCGGTATTCTCCCAGGAGAAGCCGCCGTCGGCCTCCGGCGCGCGGCCGAAATGTCCGTAGGCGGAAGTGCGGGCGTAGATCGGCTTGTTGAGGTCGAGATGCTTGCGGATGCCGCGCGGGGTGAGGTCCATGGCCTCGCCCACCGCCTTCTCGATCTGCGCTTCCTGCACCTTGCCGGTGCCGTGGGTGTCGACATAGATCGACAGCGGCTTCGCCACGCCGATGGCATAGGACAGCTGGATGGTGCAGCGCTCGGCGAGCCCGGCCGCCACCACGTTCTTGGCGAGGTAGCGCGCCGCATAGGCCGCCGAGCGGTCGACCTTGGTCGGGTCCTTGCCCGAGAACGCGCCGCCGCCGTGCGGCGCCGCGCCGCCATAGGTGTCGACGATGATCTTGCGGCCGGTGAGTCCGGCGTCGCCGTCGGGACCGCCGATGAAGAACTTTCCGGTCGGATTGACGTGCCAGACCGTGTCCTTGCCGATCCAGCCGTCGGGCAGCGCCTTGTAGACATAGGGCTCGACCAGTTCGCGCACCTTGGCCGAGGACAGGTCCTCGATCAGGTGCTGGTGCGACACCACGATCTGGGTGACGCCGACCGGCCTGCCGTTCTCGTAGCGCACCGTGACCTGGCTCTTGGAGTCCGGTCCCAGCACGGTTTCGACGCCGCTGTGGCGCGCCTCGGCGATCAGCCGCAGGATCTTGTGGGCGTAGAAGATCGGCGCCGGCATCAGCTCCGGGGTCTCGGTGCAGGCGTAGCCGAACATGATGCCCTGGTCGCCGGCGCCCTCTTCGCGGTTGACGCCCGGCTGCAGCGCGTCGACGCCCTGGGCGATGTCGGCCGACTGCGGATGCAGCAGCACCTTGATGTCGGCCTTCTCCCAGTGGAAGCCTTCCTGCTCGTAGCCGATGTCGCGGATTGCCATGCGGGCAATGTGCGAGATCCAGTCCTTGGTCACCGTCCTGGGGCCGCGCGTCTCGCCCGCGATCACCACCTGGTTGGTGGTCGCCAGCGTTTCGCACGCCGCGCGGATCGCCCACGGGTCGACGCCCGCCTTGGGGCCTTCGCGGAAGAACAGGTCGACGATCTCGTCGGAGATACGGTCGCAGACCTTGTCCGGATGACCTTCCGACACCGACTCGCTGGTGAACAAGTAAGACGCGCGCATCAACAACCCCTTCCGCTGGACCTTCCAGCGGTCCGTTTGAATGATCGTGAACCGTCAGTCCCGCCGGCGCGAAATGACGTAGGATTCGTCGTAGAACCACAGCCCGTTGTGCCGTCGCAGCACGTCCCGCGTGGCGTCGAGATAGCGGCCGCTCTGGGTCATTTCGGTCAGCCGCTCGTCTTCGACCTGAGCGACATACACTGCCGCGTTCCAGGCTGCAAAGGCTGTTGACGAACCGATCGACCCCATGACCTCGTTCGGCAGCGCTTCCATATCGTACCGAAAGATCGAGCGGGCGTCGGAATAGGCGTTAAAGTTAAGATCCCGCCCGGCCGGTCCCAGCTCGTATTTCACCGCGCGCAATAGCTCATGGCGGCTCACGGCGAAAGGATTTTCTCCCGGCCAGACCGCCTCGATAATCTCCATCCCCGGATCGTGGCCATGGGAGTGGATTCCGATCAGGCGCCCGCCCGGACGCAGCGCCCGGGCCAGCGGCGCGATGATGCGCCGGGCCCGGAAAGTGACCGAGGATTTGGCACGATAGGGCTGCGAGGCGATAACCAGGTCGAAATCGGCGCCGGTCCGGCCGGCGCGCGGGATCACCGGATCGAGCAGGAAACGGTGGTCCTCGCGATAGAACACCAGCGCGATCGGCCGCTCATAGACCGGCATCCCCGAGCGCGGGCTGACGCTGGCGCGCCAGTTTTCCTCGAGAAACGGCTGCAACTGGGCGATCTGGTCCTCGAAATCGCCGGCGGAATTGCCGGTCAGGACCACTTCGCGCCAGATCATGGCGGCGGCCGCAGTGGGCGATTTCGGGGTCAGCCACGGCGCCTCGGCGTAGTACATATTGGTCAGGACGAAGACCGTGGCGGGATGCTCGAACAGCCGGTCGGGCAGCTTTTCCAGGGTCAGGCGGACGTCCTCCAGGCTGATTTCCTTGCCTGCCACATAAAAAGGCATATTCGGAAACCGCCTATGCATTGAGCGCATAACCCGCGCCAGCACGGTTCCATCGCCAATCCCGGCGTCGAACACCCGCAGCGCCGGCGGCCTTGGGTGAACGCTGCCGAGTTCCATGTCCACCCGCTGGGCGATCAGCCGCTTCTCGCTGCAGGTATGGACGAACAGCAGGTATTTCTGCCGGTTCTCGAAAAAGCGGAAATTGCCGCGGGGGTCGCGCCGCTCCAGCGGCGGCTCCGGCCGCGGCGGCGCGGTGCCGCCCGGCAGCCCTTCGCCGAGAAAGGCCCGGATTCGCTCCAGAGTATCGACGGTAATCCGCTTGCCCTCGCGCAGGCGCGACACCAGCTTGCCGTCATTGACCGCAAGCCGGCCGAAGGTCGATTCGGCCATGCCGGCCTGCCGGCAAAAATCCGCGATCTGGGCCAGCAGCGGGTCGTTCTTCATCGGGCCGCGCGTGTCCTTGCTTCCGGCGAGGGCTTCACGACACCACGCGTCGTGAAAGGGGGGTCGCAAAACAGGGTTTTCGCAAAAGAGGGGTTTCGCAAAAAAGTCTTGGGACTCACCTAACATTGTTTGGCCGGGGCGCGGAGTCTCGTCAGGCTGCCGATGAACTGCTAGTGCTCTGCCTCCGGCGGCGCCTGGAGGCCGCCAAATCTGGAAAAGATGCCCGACCCGGCCTTCAAATAGCGGAACTAAAGAATGCGCATTGCAATGATCGGCACCGGGTATGTCGGGCTCGTCTCCGGCGCGTGCTTCGCCGATTTCGGCCACCAGGTCACCTGTATCGACAAGGACGACGGCAAGATCGCCGCCCTGCAGCGCGGCGAGATCCCGATCTACGAGCCCGGCCTCAACGAGCTCGTCGCCAGCAATGCCGGCGCCGGCCGGCTCGACTTCTCCACCGACCTGCGCGACGCCGTCGCCCAGGCGGACGCGGTGTTCATCGCGGTGGGCACGCCGTCGCGGCGCGGCGACGGTCACGCCGACCTGAGCTACGTCCACGCCGCCGCGCGCGAGATCGCCGAGAACCTCACCGGCTTCACCGTGGTCATCACCAAGTCGACGGGGCCGGTCGGCCCCGGTGTCGACGTCGAGCGCCTCATGCGGGAGACCAGTCCCGCCGCCGACGTCGTGGTCGCCTCCAATCCGGAATTCCTGCGCGAGGGCGCCGCGATCCGCGACTTCAAGCATCCCGACCGCATCGTGGTGGGCACCGAAGACGAGCGCGCGCGCAAGGTGATCGCCGAGATCTACCGCCCGCTCTATCTCAACCAGGCCCCGATCATGTACACCGGCCGGCGCACCGCCGAGCTGATCAAATACGCCGCCAACGCCTTCCTCGCCACCAAGATCACCTTCATCAACGAGATCGCCGATCTCGCCGAGCGCACCGGCGCCGACGTCCAGGACGTCGCCCGCGGCATCGGCCTCGACAACCGCATCGGCGGCAAGTTCCTGCATGCCGGCCCCGGCTTCGGCGGCTCCTGCTTTCCCAAGGACACCCGCGCGCTGGTGCAGACCGCCCACGACCACGACTTGCCGCTGCGCATCGTCGAGGCCGTGCTCGCGGTCAACGACGCGCGCAAGCGCGCGATGGCGCGCAAGGTCGCGGCCGCGCTCGGCGGCCAGCTCCGCGGCAAGACCATCGGGGTGCTCGGCCTCACCTTCAAGCCGAACACCGACGACATGCGCGAGGCGCCGTCGATCCCGCTGATCACCGCATTGCAGGATCTCGGCGCCCATGTTCAGGCCTATGACCCGGTCGGCATGGCCCAGGCCCGCCTCGAGCTTCCGGACATCACCTATTGCGACAGTCCCTACAGCTGCGCCGCCCGGGCCGACGCGCTGGTGATCGTCACCGAATGGGAGCAGTTTCGCGCGCTCGACCTGACGCGGCTGAAGGCGGAAATGGCCCAGCCCGTGATCGTCGACCTGCGCAACGTCTACCGTCCCGACGAGATGGCCGAGCACGGCTTCATCTACGACAGCGTCGGCCGCCCCGCGCGATAACACGCCGGCGAGCTCCCGCGGATTTGACGCTGGCGTGGCGGCGAACCTATAAACCGGCCACGCATCGGCGGCTGAGGAGCATCCTGGGTGAAAGCGTGTGCGTGGCCATCGCGATGGCAGGGCCTGGTGCTGACGCTCGCCCTGCTGCTGCCCGTCGCGCTGGCGCTGACCGTGTTCCCGACGCCGATGTTCGACACCCGCGAGCTGGTGGCCTGGGGCCGCCATTTCCCGCTGGTGACGCCCGACCACCCGCCTTTGATGGCCTGGATCGGCGGCGCCGTCGAACGGCTGTTCGGCGACTCCGCCGCCAGCATGGTCGCCGCCAACCAGATCCTGATGGCGATCGGCTTCGCCTACTGCTGCGCCGTGCTGCGGCTTATGGTGACGCCGGCGGCCGCATCGCTGTTCACGCTGCTGTACGGCGCGTCGTTCTACACCGCGCTGGGGTCGCTGTCCTTTGCGCTGAACGCCGACATCCTTCAGCTCACCTCGTGGCCGGCGATCGTGTTTCACCTGCTGCGCGCCGGTCGAGCCAACCGGCTGGGGCACTGGATCGGGCTCGGCGTCTGGACCGCGATCGCGCTGTTGACCAAATACAATGGCGTCGTGCTGCTCGCGGGCCTCGGCGTCGCCGTGCTCGCGGTCGGCGAGTTCCGCGTCATTCTGAGGCGGCCCGGATTTTATCTGGCGATCGCGCTGACGCTGGCGCTGATCGCCCCCCACGTCGTCGCCGCCGTCAGCCGCGGCGAAGCGGTCAGCTACGGGCTGGCGCGGTTCGACGCGGACGGCTGGCGCGACCGGCTGGCGAGCCTGGCACAACTCGTGCTCGGCGACATCGGGCTCCTGATGCCCGGGCTCGTCATCGTCGCCGTCGGCGCATGGCGCGGCTTGTTCGGGCTGAGCCGCGATCCGGTCTCTCCCGAACAGCGCCTGCTGCTGATCATGAACGCAACCATGCAGGTGATCCTGCTCGGCCTCGTGCTGGTCGGCGGGCTCGACTACGTGTTTCGCTACAGCGCGCCTTACGTCATGATGGCGGTGCTCGGTCTCGCCCCGCTGCTGCGGCTGACCGCGGGCTGGCGGATCAGGGCCGAGCGCGAGCTGGTGTTCACGCTCGGCGGCCTCTACCTCGCGCTCGGGCTCGGCATCGCGGTGGTGTACTCGCTGTTCGCCAGCCACAGCCCGATGCAGGAGCCGACGGCGGCGGGCGCGCGCGCGATCCTCGCCGAATGGGACCGCAGCTATCCGTGCGGCCCGGCCTATTTCATCGGCGGTCGCCAGGAGGTCTACGGCATCGGCCTGGAGGCCGGCGCGCGCGTCGACGCGCTGTTCTACCGCGACATCGCCGGCGCCCCGTGGTTCGACCACGATCGCCTGGTGGCCGGCGGCGCCGTCGTGATCGACACCGGTCCCGATTACGAAAAGCGGATGATTCGCTTCCTTCCCGGCGTGGCGATGGCCCCGGAGCGCGAGGTCACCGTGCCGCTGCGCTGGACCCGGGCCGCGAAGTCGTTCACCTATCACTATCACTTCGTCGCGCCGCAGGGCTGCGACCGGCGCGACGACCTGAGGCGCGCTGGTGGCCCGCCCTGACGGGCGGCCGCCCACCGTCGCTGACGGCGATGTTCTCGATGTTGGAGCAAATCCATGCGTAAACTGCCGCTTTGCCGAATTCCGGGCGCCCTGCTGGCGTGGATCGGGCTTGCCGCGGTCCTTCCCTGGTCGGCCGCCGTGGCCGGTCCCTGGGAGGATGGCAACCTCGCCTACACTCGCGGCAACTACGTTCCGGCGATCGAGCTGCTGCGCCCGCTCGCCCGCCAGGGCAATGCCCGCGCGCAGAAGCTGCTCGGGCGCATCTATCACCACGGCGACAAGACGCGAAACTCGGTCCGCGCGCTGATGTGGTACGAGATCGCCGCGTCGCAGGGCGACGCCGAGGCGGTGGCCGATCGCGAGCTGATCGCGCGCGACATGACGGCCGAGCAGATCGAGGACGCCCGCGCGAAGGCGCAACTGTGCCTGTCCTCGCACTACAAGCGGTGCCGCTGACCGACCCGCCAGGAAAGCCCTCCCGGCCCGGTTCCCGTGGCGGCGCCGCGATCGCCGCCGCTGAGGCGCCGCGACACTTCCCGCTTTCCATCACCACCGGAATCCCGCAATTACTAGGGTCCGATGTCACGATCGCCGAACCGCGCACCACGATGACCCCTGCCCCCAGCCGCTTTCTCGAAGCCCCGCCGCTGTGGCGCGCGTTCGTGCGGGCGAGGGAATCCAGCCTCATCGCCCTCGCCGCCGTGGTCGGCGCCATCGGCGGGCTCGCGGTCGCCGCCATGGCCGGCGCGGTGACGCTGATGCATGCCGCGCTGTTCGGCATCGAGGTCGGCGACCGCCTCTCTGGTCAGCCGGCGCTCAATCCGCTGCTGGCCGTGCTGGTGCCGACATTCGGCGGGCTCGTGCTCGGGGTCGCGCTGCTGCTACTGCCGCGCTGGCGGCCGCCGCGCGAGGTCGATCCGATCGAGGCCAACGCGCTGCATGGCGGCCGCATGTCGTTTCGGGGCAGCGTCATCGTCGCGCTGCAGACCATCTGGTCCAGCGGCGTCGGCGCCTCGGTCGGGCTCGAGGCCGGCTACACCCAGCTCGCCAGCGGGCTTGCCGCATCGGTCGGACGCGGCTTTCACCTGCGCCGCGCCGACCAGCGCATCATGGTGGGCTGCGGCGCCGCCGCGGCGATCGCCGGGGCCTTCGGCGCGCCGCTGGCGGGCGCCTTCTACGCCTTCGAACTGGTGATCGGCGGCTACACGCCGGCGAGCCTGACCCCGGTCGGTGTCGCCGCGGTGACGGGCTATCTGGTCTCGCGCGCGTTCAACTCGTTCTCGATCGGCATCGTGGCCGGCCAGATCGGCGAAGTGACGGGCCAGGACCTGGCGATCGCCGTCAGCCTCGGCATCGCCGCCGCGCTGTTCGGCATCGGCATCATGCGCTGCGTCGCCTTTTGCGAGTGGCTGATGGCGCGGCACTGGATCTGGCCGCCGCTGCGGCCCTTGATCGGCGGCCTCCTGGTCGGGCTGATCGCGCTGGTGTCGCCGCAGGTGATGTCGTCGGGTCACGGCGCGCTGCATCTCGCCGGCCTCGACGAGATGACGCTGATGACCATCGGCGTCGTGTTCGCGCTGAAGACGCTCGCCTCGATCGTCTCGCTCGGCTCCGGGTTTCGCGGCGGCCTGTTCTTCGCTTCGCTCCTGCTCGGCGCGCTCGGCGGCCGGCTGTTCGCGGCGGGCCTCGGGGCGCTGTGGCCCGGTCTGCCGCTCGACCCCAACGCGTATTCGATCATCGGCATGGGCGCGCTGTCGGCCTCGATCATCGGCGGCCCGCTGACGATGTCGTTCATCGCGCTGGAAACCACCGGAAACCTCTGGCTCGCCACCGCGGTGCTGGTGGCCGTGATCCTCTCGACCCAGCTCACCCGCGAGATCTTCGGCTACTCCTTCGCCACCTGGCGCTTTCACCTGCGCGGCGAGACCATCCGCAGCGCCGCGGATGTCGGCTGGATCCGCGACCTGACGGTGGCGCGGATGATGCGCCGCGACGTCACCAGCGTCGACAGCGCGATGACGCTGGCCGAATTCCGCGGCCGCTTTCCGCTCGGCTCGAAGACCCAGATCGTCGCCGAAGACCAGGACGGCCGCTACCAGGGCATCGTCTTCGTCGCGGACGCGCACGCGGCGGAAAACGCGCACGTCGATCGGATCAGCGAGATCATGCGCTACGAGAACACCACGCTGCTGCCCGCCATGAACGTGCAGGAAGCGGTGGCGGCGTTCGACCGGGCGGAAGCGGAATCGCTCGCGGTGGTCGATTCCGTGGAGCACCGCAAGGTGATCGGGCTGTTGACCGAAACCCACACGCTGCGGCGCTATTCCGAAGAATCCGAAAAGCGCCGCCGCGAGGTGCTGGGCGAGACGTAGGACGACCGGATGCGGCTCGTCACGGGCGCAGGCTGGCGAGATAGGCGACGATGGCAAGCATTTCGCCATAGGTCATCCCCGCGACCTCCGGCTGCATCAGCGCCACCGAAGGGCCCGTGCGCGACCCTTGCCGGATATCGAACAA
>JBKQQE010000649.1:0-3041 GCA_052326245.1 Xanthobacteraceae bacterium
GTCGGCGGTCACGGAACCGGCCGTCGGGCGCACTAGGCCGCAGATGACGCCGATCAGGGTCGTCTTTCCCGCGCCGTTTGGGCCCAGCAAGGCGAAGATTTCGCCCCGGCGAATTTCGAGATTGATCGACTTCAGGGCGTGATGCCCGCTGGCGTAAATCTTGTCGAGGCTGGACACGACCACGATTGGGTCCACGGGGAAACCTTCAGGAAAGAGTTGAGTGGATCGGCCCCATCGGGATCTGGCGGCGCGAGCATATTTGAAAACTTTGCACTCGCCACGTCACTGCAATTTTTCGTACCCCTCTTTAAAGCCCTTCAGCATCAGGAGATGTCTGATGCCCTCATAAGGCGTAAGATAGATAACCAGCGTCGCGATCTTGCCGCTTTTCAACTGCTCGATGAGCTTGTCGTCGATCATCATATCGGCGAGACAGCCCGAGGGAGCGCATCGAAAGAACGGCGCGCGACCGATGTCCGTTTGATCGATCTTCAGGCTGACGCCATTGAGCAAGAACACGCTCATTGGGGCGATAACCCGAAGCACTCCGTTTTTTGCTTCCTTGGGCTTGGCGATCATCACGCCCAGACTGACGTTGGCCGCGTCCTCGGCCTTGACCGTTTGAGTTAAAGCGCATTGCTCGGCGGTCTCGCCAGTCGGCGTCTCGCAACGAAGCTCCCATGCGTCGAACTTTGTCCTGACGGGCGTCTGACCCCATGCGGCGCCGGTGAATGAACCGGTCAGAACGGCGAAAAAAACGCCGGCGGCGAGGCGACCTAAAAAACCATCTGAACAGGCGGCGTAAAGTTGCATCTGAGCTTTTCCAGTCGGCGTGTTTCCTGGCGAAAGGCGCGGGGCCGCGTGTTCGCATTCGCGCGACCCCGACGCATCCTAATCGTGTTCGAATTATTCCGCGAGTTCAACCGCGTCCTCGTCACTAATTTCCAGCATCGGGGCGCGCCGAGTTTGGTCCGCGCGGGCGGGCGGCGTCTCGCCAAGGCCGCGGCGTGTGGCGCCGGAGAACCTGCGACATTTTGACCATGGCCGCGCGAGTAATCGCTTGGGGGCGAGGAATCGTTCAAGATTCTTCCGAGAGCATCTTGTCAAGCTTGGTGAATGGTGTCACGGACGAACGATCCTGGCAACGTCAGCTTAGGTTTCGTATTCCCGCGCGAATGCGGCCGGCGGTCCTCGGGCGTCGCCGCGGATATAGAGCTTTCGGAGCGAGCATGATGCTCAAGCGCATGGTTATCATGTTGGTCGCGGTTGCGTTGACTTTCGGCGCGGTCTTTGGATTTCTGGCTTTCAAGGCGAGAATGATCTCGCAAATCATGGCCGCGCAATCCAATCCACCGCAGGCCGTCTCGACCGCCGTCGTGGCGTTGGCCGCGTGGCAGCCGAGGCTCGAAGCCGTCGGCAGCGCGCGCGCGGTCAATGGCGCGAACCTCAGCTCCCAGATATCGGGGATCGTCTCGGCCATCCACTTCGACTCGGGCGCCGATGTCAAACAGGGAAGCCCTTTGGTCGATCTGATCGCCGAAGACGACATCGCGCATCTGGAGGCGCTCAAGGCGACCACCGAACTCGCCAGATTAACATATGAGCGCGACCAAAGGCTGGTGAGGACAAAGGCCATCAGCGAGCAGACGGTCGATTCCGATAAATGGACGCTCAAAAACGACGAGGCCCAGGTCGCCCAGCAGCAGGCTCTGGTGGATTATAAATCGATCAAGGCGCCGTTCTCGGGGCGGCTCGGCATCCGCCAGGTGGACCTGGGGCAATTTCTCGCCGCCGGAACCACGGTTGTCACATTGCAGCAGCTCGACCCGATCTATGTCGACTTCTTCCTGCCCGAGCAGGCGCTGGCGCAGATAAAGGTCGGCCAGCATGTGGCCGCGAAGATCGACGCCTATCCCGGCCACGCTTTCGATGGCGCGATCTCGGCCATAAACTCATTGGTGGACATCGCCACGCGCAATGTCCAAATTCGGGCCACCTTCAATAATCCCGACAGTCGGCTGCTGCCGGGCATGTTCGCCACCGTCGAAATCGATGTCGGATCGGCCCAGCGGCTCGTCACGCTGCCACAAACGGCGATCGCCTATAACTCATACGGCAATATCGTGTTTCTGGTGGAGGAAAAGGGTACGGACGCCGCCGGCAAGCCGCGACTCGTCGCGCGTCAGACCTTCGTGACCACGGGCGAGACCAGAGGCGACCAGGTTTCGATCCTTAACGGCGTGAAGGAGGGCGACACCGTTGT
Organism: Xanthobacteraceae bacterium; assembly: GCA_052326245.1. Lineage (GTDB taxonomy): Bacteria > Pseudomonadota > Alphaproteobacteria > Rhizobiales > Xanthobacteraceae > Bradyrhizobium_A. The sequence goes on from JBKQQE010000649.1 coordinate 2,264, forward strand.
GACGGCGGGCCAGATGAAATTGCGCAACGACTCGCCGATCGTGGTCAACAACACGGTGCAGCCGCTGAATGATCCCAATCCGCAGCCGGTCGACCGGTAGCAGGGACGCCAATTATGAATTTCACCGATATTTTCATCCGCCGCCCGGTGCTCGCGAGCGTGGTCAGTCTCATGATCCTGGTGCTGGGCCTGCGCGCGCTCGGCGCGCTGCCGGTTTTGCAATATCCGCGAACGCAAAACGCGGTCGTGACGGTGACGACAACATTCTATGGCGCGGACCCCGACGTCGTCGCTGGCTTCATCACCACGCCTCTGGAAAACGCCATCGCCCAGGCGAATGGCATAGATTACATGAGCTCGACGAGCCAGAGCGGCGTCAGCACGATCACGGTCTATCTGCGCTTGAACTACGAGGCCGACAAGGCGCTGACCGAGATCAACACGAAGATCAGTTCGGTTCTGAACCAGTTGCCGAATGGAAAGCTGCAACCGCAGCTCACCGTCAAGGTCGGCCAGACCATCGACGCCATGTATATCGGCTTCAACAGCGACACGCTGGCGCCGAACCAGATCACCGATTACCTGACGCGCGTCGTGCAGCCCAAGCTTCAGGCGGTGCCGGGCGTGCAGACCGCGGAACTGCTCGGCCAGAAGGTCTTTGCGCTGCGCGCGTGGCTCGACCCGCAAAAGCTCGCGGCGTTCGGGCTCACGGCGACCGATGTCAGCCAGGCGCTCGCCGCGAACGACTACATATCCGGTATCGGCACCACCAAAGGCC
>JBKQQE010000650.1:0-9740 GCA_052326245.1 Xanthobacteraceae bacterium
GAGGAAGCCGACGCGCAGGATGGCGAGCTCGCGCAATTGCGGGTCGAGCTCGCTCTGGCGCAGGATCGCGCCGCCCATCTTGAGGAAGCCGACCGCGACCGTGGGCGCGTGCGGCAGCATGCGATAGAGGTTGAGGTTGAAGCGGTCCTTCAGCATCTCCCGGTACTCGGGCGCCATCTCGTCGACCGCCATATAGGGAATGCGCGACATCGGGGTCTCCCTGGGTTTTGGTTGTTGTGCTTCTTTACCGCGTTTCAAGGGGCGGCGTCATCCTCAGCCGCTATCCGCGGAACCGACCTCAAGCGGCCCAGGGTGTGGCAGGAGGCCTCTCCGTTTTCTGCGTCATGGCCGGGCAGCGCGATCCGTCTCTGACGGAACGCTAGGACTAAGGTCACCCGGCCATCCACACTTCGCTGTAGAGCATCGGCTCAAAAGTGTGGACCCGCGGGTCAAGCCCGCGGGTGACGCAGAGAGTGAGGCGGTTACTCGTTGCAATTCCGCTCTGCGGACAAAGCCGGCCGCGCCGGGAGAAAATCGAGGTCACAGCCCCGCGTTGATGAAGTCGCCGACCAGCTTGATCTGGTCCGGCACGTTGAGCGCCGGCGCGTGGCCGCAGCCCGCAATCGTCACCACCTTGCAGCGCGGGTTGCGCTTGACCATGGTCTCGGTGTCCTCGGCCAGCAGCAGGTCCGAGGTCTCGCCGCGCAGGCACAGCATCTCGCAGCTGAGCTTGTCCCAGTTGTCCCACTGCTCCTCGTTGTGGTTGAAGTGCTGGGCGATCTTCGGATCGAAATGCGTGGTGATGCCGCCGTCGGGCAGCCGGCGCACCGAGGTTTCGGTCAGGCGCCGCCACTGCGCGTCGCTGAGATGGCCGTAGGGCGTGTAGATCCGGCGGAAATAGGCCTCCAACTCGGTGACGCGGTCGAACCGCGGCGGCGCGCCGGCATAGGAGCGGATGCGGTCGAGCGCGGCCTGGGCCACGATCGGGCCCATGTCGTTGAGCACGAAGCGGCGAATGCGGCCGGCCAGCGGCCCGGCCGCGGCGCGGATGCCGATGATCGCGCCCATCGAGGTGCCGATCCAGTCAAAGGTGTCGAAGCCGAGATGGGCGATCAGCTCCACCGCCTGTTTGGTGTAGAAGCCGATGGTGTATTCGTTGACCGGGTCCGGGCTCCATTGGCTGAGGCCCCGGCCGATGGTGTCGGGCACGATGATGTGGCGGCGGTCGGCGAGCGCGATGGCGAGGTCGTCGAAGTCGCGCCCGGTGCGCGCCACGCCGTGCCACAGGATCAGCGGCGGCTTGCCGCGGGTGCCCCATTCCACGTAGTGGACCTCGCGTCCGCACAGCGTGACGTAATGCGATTGCGGCGTTGTCGATGTCATTTGCGCGCGGCTCCTCTCAGGCGTCCGACCACGCCGGTCGGAAAGAAATAGACGCTGGCGATGAACAGCAGCCCGAGCCAGAGCAGCCAGCGGTCGGGATGCAGGAGGCCGGGCAGCAGCGGCAGGCCGGCGTCGGCGGCGGCGTTGGAGGCCGCCCCCATCAGCGCCTGCAGGTAGTTCTGCGCCAGGATGAAGATCACCGCGCCGATCAGCGCGCCGTAGATCGTGCCCATGCCGCCGATCACCACCATCAGCAGGATGTCGAGCATGATGGAGAACGCCAGCGAGGTGTCCGGTCCCGCATAGCGCAGCCACAGCGCGTTGAGCGCGCCGGCGCCGGCGGCGACCAGCGCGGCGATGCAGTTGGCGAAGGTCAGGTGGAATACGGTGCGGTAGCCGAGCGCCTCGGCGCGGAAGCGGTTCTCGCGGATCGCCTGCAGCACGCGGCCGAACGGCGAATTGACGATGCGCAGCAGCGCCAGGATCATCGCCGCGGCGCCGACGAACACGATGTAGTAGGTCAGCGTGCGGCCCGAGACCGTGACGCCGAACATGTTCTTGTAGAACACAGTGCCGGGGCGCAGCAGCTCGGGCAGCTGGAAGCTGCGGCCGTCCTCGCCGCCGGTGAGCCATGACAGCTGCGAGGCCAGCACCAGGAAGGCGGAGGCCACCGCCAGCGTGATCATGGCGAAGAAGATCGCCTGCACCCGCAGCGAGAACAGCCCGATGGCGAGCGCCAGCAGCACCGCCAGCGGCAGCCCGGCGGCGAGGCCGGCGCCGACCGCGGTCCAGGTCGGCCCCAGCGTGTACAGCGCAATCGCGATGCCGTAGCTGCCGATGCCGTAGAACATGGTGTGGGCGAACGACACCGTGCCGGTATAGCCGAGCAGCAGGTCGTAGGACGCCACCAGCGCCGCGAACACGCAGATCTTGGTGGCGACGTTGAGCGGCTTGGCGCCGGGGAAGACGAAGGGCGCCAGCGCCAGCAGCGCCACGATCACCACCAGGATGAGGCTCAGCACGCGGCTGCGCGGAGGATCGCCGGACAGGATCATCATCGGTGGGTCACCGGGTAAAGCCCGCGCGGCCGCCACATCAGGATGGCGACCATCAGCAGGATGTTGGACACCAGCGCGAGCTTGGGGACGAGGAAGCCGCCGTAGTTCGCCACCATCGCCACCAGCACGGCGCCGATGAAGCAGCCGCCGACCGAGCCGAGCCCGCCGATGATGACGACGATGAAGATCAGGATCATCAGGTCGCCGCCCATGGAAGCGTGGATCTGCTCGCGGTAGAGCCCCCACATCATGCCGCCGAGGCCGGCCAGCGCCGAGCCGACCATGAAGACGCCGAGGAACAGCCGGCGCACCCGGTAGCCGAGCGCCTCCACCATCTCGCGGTTCTCGACGCCGGCGCGGATCAGCAGTCCCACCTTGGTGCGGTTGAGCACGAGCTGGGTTGCGACGAACACCACGAGGCCGACCACCATGGCCAGCACGCGGTACTTGGCAATCGCAATGTCGCCGAAGATGAAGGAGCCGCGCAGCGACCCGGGCAGCGGCATCGGCAGCTGCGCCGGTCCCCACAACGCGTAGAGCGCCTGTTCGGCTACGATCAGCCCGCCCATGGTGATCAGGATCTGCTTGAGGTGCTGGCCGTAGACCGGAAGGATCAGCACCCGCTCGAACACCGCGCCGAGCGCGCCCGACACCGCCATGGCGAGCACGGCGGCGGGCACCAGCGCGGCGAGGTTGGTGAGGAGCGAATCCGCCTGCATCCAGGCCGCCAGCGGCCCGAGCACCAGCGTCGCCACATAGGCGCCCACCGCGATGAAGGCGCCGTGGCCGAAATTCAGCACGTCCATCAGGCCGAACACCAGCGTCAGCCCCGAGGCCATGATGAAGATCATCATGCCCATGGCGAGGCTCGCCACCGTCAGCGTCACCCAGGACGAGGTCGAGCCGACCAGCGGCCACATCAGCGCCGCCAGCAGCAGCGGCAGCAGCGCGGGGATCAGGTCGCGCGGGGCGCGGGGCAGGGCGGCGTCGGCGGCGAGTTCGCTCATTGATGCGCCTCCAGGCTGAGACCGAGGAAATGCTCCTGCAGCGCGGTGTTGGCGGCGAGCTCGGCCATGTCGCCGGTGTAGACGATGCGGCCGTTGTCCATCACCGCGACGTCGTCGCCGAGCTCCTGGGCGACGCGGAAGTTCTGTTCCACCAGCAGGATGGTGGCGCCGCGGCGCTTGATCTCGGCGAGGCAGTCGATCAGCGCGCCGACGATGGCCGGCGCCAGCCCCTTGGTCGGCTCGTCGATCAGCAGTAGCTTGCGCGGCTCGACGATGGCGCGCGCGATCGACAGCATCTGCTTCTGCCCGCCGGACAGCGTGCCGGCGCGCGACAACCAGAACTTCTTCAGCGCCGGGAAGAACTGGAAGATCCAGGCCAGACGGGTGTCGTCGAGCGGGCCGTTGCGCGCCGCGAGCACCAGGTTTTCCTTCACCGTGAGGTCAGAGAACACCGCCATGGTCTCCGGCACGAAGCCGATGCCGCGGGTGGCGATGTCCGGCGTCGTCAGCGCCTCGATGCGCTCGCCGGCGAGTGTGATGCTGCCGCGGGACGCCGGCCACAGCCCCATCACGGTGCGCAGCGTCGTGGTCTTGCCGGCGCCGTTGCGGCCGAGCAGCATGGTGGTGCGGCCCTCGGCGGCGACGAGGTCGACGCCCTGCAGGATGTGATAGCGCCCGATATGGGTATGGACGCCGGAAAGGGTCAGCAGATCGCTCATGCGGCTGATTTCCCCCGCGCCACGCCGAGATACGCCTCCTGCACCACCGGCGAGGCGATCACCTCCGCCGGCTTGCCGTCGGCGACCAGCTGGCCGTTGTGCAACACGATGATGCGGTCGGCCAGCGAGCGCACCACGTCCATCTTGTGCTCGACCAGCAGGATGACCTTGCTCGGGTCCTGCTTCAGCCGCGCGATCAGGTCGAGCACCACCGGCACCTCGTCGACGCTCATGCCGGCGGTGGGTTCGTCGAACATGAACACCTTCGGCTCCAGCGCCATCATCAGCGCCACCTCGAGCTTGCGCTGGTCGCCGTGCGACAGCGCGGTGGCGGCCACCTTGCGCCGCGCGCCGAGCGCGACGCTGTCGAGGATTTCGTCGGCGCGGGCGATCAGGTCGGTGCGCCGCATCCATGGCCGCAGCATGTCGTAATGCACGCCGCGCTCGGCCTGCACCGCGAGGCGGACGTTTTCCTCGACGCTGAGGTTGGGAAACAGGTTGGTGAGCTGGAAGGAGCGGCCGAGGCCGGCGCGGGTGCGCAGCGGCGCCGACAGCCGGGTGATGTCGCGGCCCGCGAGCCATACCTCGCCGGAAGTCGCCGGCAACTGCCCGGAGATCAGGTTGAAATAGGTGGTCTTGCCGGCGCCGTTGGGGCCGACGATGGCGGTGAGTTCGCCCGGCCGGAACGTGCAGCTGACGCGGTTGACGGCGACATGGCCGCCGAAGCGGATGGTGAGGTCGCGGGTTTCGAGGGAGAGGGTCATGGGTGCGTTGCTGACATTGTCAGAGTGCCCGTGCGCTTCAGCTGGTTCGGCGTCATCGCCCGGCTTGACCGGGCGATCCAGTAGCCCCGGCGCCGGTGATTTGTTTACGGTGGTCGTTCTACCATTCGCCTCGACGTATACTGGGTCGCCCGGTCAAGCCGGGAGACGACAATGCGTGAGATCGATGGGCCTCACCGCTTGTTGCGGATCGGGATATCCATGTCCTCGATCTTCAACTCGCGCACCGGCTCCAGCACCGCCCACGGCAGCGCCGGATCGACCTTGACCTTGAAGGCGAACATGCTCTGCAGCGCCTGATGGTCCTCCTTGCGGAACACCATCTTGCCCTTGGGGGTGTCGAACGCCATGCCCTCCATGGCCGCGATCAGCGCCTCGGTGTCAGTCGACTTCGCCTTCTCCACCGCGGTCACCACCGCCATGGCGGCGGCGAAGCCGCCGGCGGTGAACAGGTCCGGCGGACCGCCGAAGCGCTTCCGGTGCTCGGCGACCAGCCAGTCGTTCATCGGGTTCTTGGGAATGTCGTAGTAGTAATAGGTCGCGCCTTCCATGCCGGGCAGGCGCTTGTAGGCGGCGAGCGCGGCCAGGATGTTGCCGCCGGTGGAGACCTCGATGCCGTAGCGCTTCGGGTCCATGTCCTGCAGCTTGCCCAGCGGATCGCCGGCGCCGGCCCACAGCGTCCAGATGATCTTGCGTCCCGGCTTGTCCTTGAGCGCGTCGAACAGCCGCTGGCCCACCGCGGTGAAGTCGCTGGTGTTGGCCGGCGCGTATTCCTCGTCGACCAGCGTCGCGCCGGTCTTCGCCAGCGCCTCCTTGAACGCGGCGACGCCGTCGCGGCCGAAGGCGTAGTCCTGCGCCAGCGTCGCCACCGTGACGCCGGGCTTGCCGATGGCGACCGCGTTGGAGATCGCGTCCTGCGACGAGTTGCGGCCGGTGCGGAAGATGTAGCGATTCCACTTCGCGCCGGTGATCTGGTCGGCCACCGCCGGCTCGACGATCAGGATCTTCTTGTTCTCCTCGGCGACGGGCAGGTCCGCCAGCGCTGCGGCCGACGAGGTGGTGCCGATGGCGATGTCGGCCTTGTCGTCCTGGTAGGCCTCCGCCAGCGCCGCCTTCGACAGGTCGGGCTTGCCCTGGTCGTCCTTGGTGACGATGACGATCTTGCGGCCGGCGACCATCATGGAATTCTTGGTGGCGTATTCGAAGCCCAGGCGCAGGCCGTTCTCGGTCTGCTTGGCGTAGGCCTCCAGCGGCCCGGTCTTGCCGTAGATCAGCGCGACCGTGAGGTCGTCGGCCTGGGCGGCGCCGCACGCCGCCACCAGCGCGCTGGCGAGAAGGGCTGTTCGCAGCATGGTCATGTGGTTTCCTCCGCATTGCTGGACCGCAGGCCCGGCAACCGCCGCGGCGGTGTCGGATCGGGGGCCCCGGCCCAAACTTGACACTTGAGTCATGTCTCAATTACACCTAGCGGATTGGGCCGGACACCGTCAAGCGCGGCGTGTGGCGCCATCGCGGAACCGGCGGGCAAACCGGCTGACCGCCGGGATCCAGAGCTTGTGACAGGGCCAAATCGTAACAGGATGAAGTGACGATCAGCGACACGATCCCGGCACCGAAGACCAGCCGCGGCGAGCGCACCCGGCAGCGCCTGCTGGTGGCCGCCGAACGCCAGATCGGCGCGCGCGGCTTCGCCGAGACCTCGGTGGTGTCGATCACCCATGAGGCCCGCGTCGCCCAGGGCACCTTCTACGTCTATTTCCGCAGCAAGGAGGACGTGCTGCGCGAGCTGGTGCAACGCATGGGCCAGCGGCTGCGTCGTGCGCTGACGCGCGCCACCGCCGGCATTCCCGACCGGCTGGATGCGGAGCGGCAGGGGCTATACGCGTTCTTCGCCTTCGTGCGCAAGAACCGCAATCTCTACCGCGTGGTGGAGGAAGCGCAGTTCGTCGACGAGGCGATCTACCGCAAATACTATCTGGATTTCGCCGCCGGCTACCGCACCGCGCTCGAGGCGGCGGTGGTTCGCGGCGATATCACGCCGGGCGACGCCGAAGCGCGGGCCTGGGCGCTGATGGGCGTCTCGCACATGGCCGGACGGCGCTTCGCGCTGTGGGAGACCGAGGCGCCGTTCGAGCCGGTGGTCGAGGCGCTGTTCGACTTCATCGCCCACGGCTTGGCGCCGCGGGGGCGGTGAGGGGGGCTTACTCACACAGCCGTCGTCGCCCGGTTTACCCGGGCGACCCAGTAGTGCGCGAGGGCGCGGCTGATGCGCGGCGGTACGTCAGTGGATGTTGCGCCCGCCGTCAGCATTCGTCGCGGCTGCATTCGACGCAAATGAGAGGGCACGGCGTACTGGGTCCCAAAGCAACGCGGCTCTCGCCGCGTTGCGTTCTTATAATTGCCGCGAGCCGGGTAAACCCGGCGCGCGGGTCAAGCCGGGGACGACGTGGGAATATTTGGCGGCGTCTGCGCGAATGTGGAAGTGGCGCTACCCAGAGCCCCTACCGCGCCGCCGCGGTCCCGCCGCGCAGCCGCGCCAACAGCTCCGCGGTCGGCCAGGAATCCGCCGGCAGCCCGAACTTCACCTGCATCGCCTTCACCGTGATCCGGCTCTGCTGTCCGAGCACGCCGTCGATCTTGCCGACACTGAAGCCCTGCCGCGCCAAAATCTGCTGCAGCTCGCGGATCTCGGCGAAGGAGAGCTGCGCCACCGGCGTCGCCGGGCGGCGCATCGGCGCGGCACCCGCGATGCGGGTGGCGAGATAGGCGGCCGTGGTGGAATAGATCAGCGAGTTATTCCACTCGGTGTAGGCCGAGAAATTGGCGTAGGCCAGGAACGCCGGGCCGGTGCGGCCCATCGGCAGCAGCAGCGAGGCTGGCAGCGCGTCGCCGGGCAGCGGCTTGCCGTCGGCATAGGTGACGCCCCACTGCGCCCATTGCGAGCGCGGATGCTTGATGGTCAGGTCGGCTTGGTCCCAAGGAAAACTTGAAGGAACATTGGCCGAGACGCGCACCTCCTGCAGCCACGGCTCGCTGCGCCGCCACTTCAGCCCGCTGGCGATGTAGTTCGCGGTCGAGCCGATCACGTCGGGCGCGCTGCGCAGCAGGTCGCGGCGGCCGTCGCCGTCGTAGTCCACCGCGTAGGTGAAATAGTGCGTCGGCAGGAACTGGGTCTGGCCGAGTTCGCCGGCCCATGAGCCGATCATCTCCGACGGCGTCAGGTCGCCGCGGTCGATGATCTTCAGCGCGGCGATGGTCTCGTCGTGGAACATCTGCGCGCGCCGGCAGTCATAGGCCAGCGACACCAGCGAGCGCAGCGTCGGCAGCCTTCCCATGTTGGCGCCGAAGTCGCTCTCCAGCCCCCAGAACGCGGCGATCACCGCCGGCGGCACGCCGTATTCCTTCTCGGCGCGGGCGAACGCGTCCGCGTAGCGCTGGATGTGGGCGCGGCCCTGCTGCATGCGGTAGTCCGCCGCCATGCGGCCGGCGAATTCGGTGAAGATCTGGCCGAACACGCGCTGGCCGCGGTCGCGGTTGACGATGCCCTGGTCGTAGACCAGGCCCGGCGAGGCCTCGGCGATGGCGCGCTGCGACACCCCGGCGGCGACGGCGTCCTGCTTCAGCTGCTCGAGGAAGCGGGGAAAGCTCATGCCGCCGTGGCACGAAGCGCCGGTCTCGGCGCGGGCGGGCGACAGGCTGAGGACGAGGGCGGCGAGCGCAAGCGCGGGCAGGGAGCGGAGCATGAAGCGGGAGAGCCTTGGATGGGACGGGGGCGGGACGGTGAATGCCGCGAACTATAGCGGGGAATCGTGGGCGCGTCTTGGGTGAGGCGACTGCTCCGCGGATAGCCGTTTTTGATCGAGGCTCATCGCCCGCCTCCGTTGTCATGCCGTCGTTCTTGCCACTGCGCGTAGGACAGTCGCGGCAGCTCGAAGCGGTCGGTGGTGCGGCAGTAGGTCGATGGCGAGCCGAGCCGCCCGACCGGCGTAAAACCGTTGATGTGCAATCGCGGTCCGAGCAGGTGATCGGCGACGTGAAACATCACCACTTCGCCGATATAGAGCGTATTGGCGCCGAGCGCGTGGGACTGGAACAGCCTGCATTCGAGGCTGACCTGCGCCTCGGCGAGCCGCGGCGTGCCGATCGCGACCGAGGGCGCGGCATGCAACTGCGCGGCGGTCAGCTCGCTCTGGTCCGGCGGGAAATCCACCGCCGAGACATTCATGGCGGCGAGCAGGTCCTCGGTGACCAGATTGACCACGAATTCGCCGCGCGTCTCGATGTTTCGCGCGGTGTCCTTGAGCGTGCCGTCGTCGCGCCGCCCGATGCTGACGACCAGATAGAGCGGATCGCTGCCGACCGCATTGAAGAAGCTGAACGGCGCGAGGTTGACGAGGCCGCTCTCACTGATGCTGCTCACCCAGGCGATGGGGCGTGGCACCACCAGGTTGGTCAAGAGCTTGTAGTTGTCCGCGGCGGTCTGGCGCGATGGATCGAGTTGCATTTTTGTGGTGTCCCTTTGGCACGCTCTTGAAAAACTCTCTCACTCGGCGTCATTGCGGGGGCGTCGCGCAGCGACTCCAAAGGTCTTTCCTCATGGTGAGGAGGCGCGCTTGCGCCGTCTCGAACCATGAGGCCGTCGAGCGCCTTTAGCCTCATTCACGCGATTATTGCTTTTTCGTCATTGCCGGGCTTGACACCGCAAGCCGGGTCTACCCGGCTTGCGGCACCTAAGAATAACGCAACGCGGCAAAAGCCGCGTTGCTATGCAATCCACGCTTTGCGACGTTG